>JBAXNX010000064.1:0-7305 GCA_037133575.1 Chloroflexota bacterium | reverse complement strand
GAGATCACCGCGAGCACGGCCGCGCCCCACACCGCGCCGTAGATCACCGCGTCCCACGCGTTCGTCATTGCCAGTCCCGCGAACACCGCGCCCGAGATCACCAGCGCCGCGGGATTGCGTCGCCACACACTCCAGTTCAGCGGTGTCTTCCCCGAGAACGCGGGCAGCGCCGTCGCGATCGCCGTCACCCCCAATGGCAGCGCGAGCAGATGCGCGTGTGGGTCGCCGAGGATCACCGAGAACGCCGGGAACTCAGTGATCGTCCCCGGCAGAATGCGCGTCGCTCGCCACCACCACCAGAATTGCGTCGGCACACCCGTCTGCACGAACTGCGTGCCCGGCAGCCCGTCGACCCCGAAGCTCGCCCACAACCCTGGCGCGCCCACGCCGTGTGCGGAGAGCAGTTCGAAGAACCCCTCGAGTGTCGCGAGGAACAACAAACTCACCACCGCGACCGAGCCTGCGAGCCATGGTGACACGCGCTGCCGCATCGCCGACAGCGCCACGATGTCTCCCGCGAGCCCGAAGATCGCGACGCCAGCCATCGCCACGGTCCCGGCTACACCGAGGATCATCTCGATGCCCGGCCCGATTCCCGCGATGCGCCCGACGACGTCCACCATCACGTGACCCAGGTGGTAGTACGACAGCGTCACGCCGCCATACCACCCGTCGATCGGCGGCATCGTGCTCGCCCCACGAATCGAGGTGAGCAGCATCAGGTCCATCGGCTTCTCAGTGTCGGTCGCGTTCGGGGTCTGCATGCGTGCCACGATCGCGATCGCGAACAGCACGAGGAACAACACCTCGCCCGCCGCGATCTGTGCGACTCGTCGTCGCAACTCAGTCATGAGTGCGGGCCGCATCCACACCAGCGCGCCGGTCCACACCCACAGCAACACGACACCGACGAGTACCAACGGCAGCCCGTACGGCGCATGTGTCTCCGCCGAGGTCAGCCACGCGAACAGCGCGACGAGCAGCAGCCCGACTGGCTTGGCGTACCACACGCCACCGGATCGCAGCCCACCGAACGCCTGCAGTAGCGGCAGCACCGCGCCGGCGCCGACGATCGTCAGCGCCACGTACCACAGCAGCGCGGTGGACACGGACTAGGCCTCGGCGACCTGGGGAGTGGCGAGTAGCGCATCGACGAACGGCCCTGGCTCGAATGGCGCGAGGTCTTCCGGTCGCTCGCCAGTGCCGATGAAGCGCACGGGCAGCCCGAGCTCACTCGCGATCGCGAACACGATTCCGCCGCGTGCCGTCCCGTCGAGCTTGGTGAGGATCACGCCCGTGACCTCGACCGCCTCGATGAAGGCACGCGCCTGCGAGAGCCCGTTCTGCCCCGTCGTTGCGTCCAGCACGAGCGCGACCTCGTCGGGCCCGCGCCCGAGGTGCCGCTCGATCACGCGGCGGATCTTGGTGAGCTCGTCCATCAGGTTCTGCTTGTTCTGCAGCCGTCCCGCGGTGTCGATCAGCAGCAGGTCGGCGCCCCGTGCCTTCGCCGCTTCGACTGCGTCGAACACGATCGCCGCCGGATCCGATCCTTGCTGGTGCGCGATCACGTCGAACCCGAGGCGCTCTCCCCAGTGTCGAATCTGATCGATCGCCGCCGCGCGGAACGTGTCTCCGGCCGCCGCGATCACCTTTTGCCCTTCGCCCTGGTACGCGTGCGCGAGGCGTGCGAGCGCCGTCGTCTTCCCGGTACCGTTCACGCCTACGATCAGCACTACCGCTGGCGCCTCGGGCTGCGGCTGGTCGTCGCCCCACATCGTGCCCTTCGGCTGCGCACTGGCGCCGTCGAGGATTGCGACCAGCTCGTCGCGCAACATCGCGCGCACCGCCTCCGCGTCACGAGGTCGCTGCGCGCGCACGCGGTCGAGCACGGCCATCGTCGTGCTGACGCCGGCGTCGGCGCCGATTAGTACCTCTTCGAGTGATTCCCAGAGCTCCTCGGTGACATCACCGCTACCGAACAGTGAACCGATGCGGCCAAAAAATGACTTGCGGGTGCGCGTGAGCGCCTCGCTCGTCGCCTCATCCGACTTGGGGCTGCGTCCAAACAGGCGCATCAAGGACTCCTACGTCTCCGGCACGTTCGAGGTGGTCGAGATGCTGTGGGAGGTGCCCCGATCCTACATGCGTGTGGCGCGAGTTGCCCACGCGCCCGCAGGGCGCTCGAGAAGCGGCGCGCTAGGACGCCCGCGGCAGGTCGGCTACCGACAGCGACAGCACCTGCGAGGTCGACTCGTCGCCCATCGAGACGCCGTAGATGGTGTCGGCCGCCTCGACCGAGCGCCGGTTGTGCGTGATCACGATGAACTGTGACCGCTCGGTCAGCTCCTTCAGCGTGTCCACGAACCGGCCCACGTTCGCCTCGTCCAGCGCTGCGTCCACCTCGTCGAGGATGCACACGGGCGCGGGGTTCACCGCGAGCAGCGAGAACAGCAGTGCTACCGAGGTCATCGAGCGCTCGCCACCGGACAGCATGTTCATCGACGACACGCGCTTGCCGGGCGGCATCGCCTCGATCTCCACGCCGCGTTCGCCGCTCTCCAGCTCGACGATCTTGAGCTCGGCCGCGCCGCCGCCGAAGAAGCGCGAGAAGTAGGCCTGGAAGTTGGCGTTGACCAGCACGAACGCCTCATCGAAGCGTTCGCGGATCAGGACTTCGAGTTCCTTGATCGCGCCGCGCAGCTCCACCTCGGCAGACTCGAGGTCCGCGACCTGGCCGGTCAGGAACGTGTGTCGCTCCCGCTCCTCGCTCAGGTCATCGAGCGCATCGATGTTCACCGGGCCGAGCGCACGGATGTCTGCGCGCAGCTCGGTGATGCGCCCGCGCATCGCCTCCGGATCCACGTCCGCACCGCCCGAGGCCGCCACGAACTCGAGCTCGGCTTCCTCGCTCGCTGCCTCGGCATCAGCGCGAGCTTCACCCTCAGTCATGACCGTCGAGGTCGCGACCGGCTTGACCCGCCCGTCCGCCAGTATCGCGAGGCCTTCCTCGGCGATCTGCACCAGCAACGTCTGCACCGCCGTCGCGGTCTTGCTCAGCGCCGCGTCGGTCGCGAGCGTGTCGCGCTCCGCGCCGAACAGGCGTGCCTGCGCGTCACCACGCGAGGCCTGCAGCTCGCGCTGCTCCGTGAGCACATCGGCTAGCGCGGCGTGTGCCGGTGCTACTGCCTGCTCCTTCTCCTGGAGCGCGGAGCGGTTGTTGGTCAGTCGCTCGCGCAGGTCGCGGAGGTTCAGGTCAACGTCCTCGCGCTCACGTCGCACCTGCGCGATCAGTGTCGCTCGCTGCTCGGAGCGTTCGAGTGCGGCTCGTCGCTCGGCGGCACGCGCCACGCGCTGCTGCCGCACCGAGTCGCGCTCGCCGGTCGCCGTCGCCAGCGTCGTCGCCGCCGTGGTGACGCGCTCAGAGGTCGCATCGCGCTCAGCGCTGACCGCCTCGGACCGCTCGCGCAGCGAGGTGATCGCCTCGATGATCGTCACCACCTGTGGCCGCGCAGCCTCGAGCCGCTCACGCAGCTCGCCGTCGGCCGCTGGCGCTACTTCCGCGCGCATCGCTCGATGCGCCACACGCATGTCACCCGAGATCGCCACGAGCTCGCGGCGCAGCAGCGTGCGCGCCTGCTCGTGCGTGCGGCGTCGCTCCTCGGCCTCGTCCACGCTCTTGCGAGCCTGTGCGACCACCTCGCGTGCCGCGAGTACCGCCGGCTCCGCGCCCTCAAACCGTTCACGCGCCTCGACCTCGAGGCGACGCAGCGCCTCGATCTGCTCCGGCAACGTCTCGATCTCGCGGCGCATCGTCATGATCTCGGCGGTGCCGGAACCACGGCCGCCGTACACGGCGCCACCCTGGCGCAGCAGCACCCCGTCCTTGGTGACCACCGAGCCCAGCCCGCGGCCCGCCATCTCGCGCGCCACGTCGAGAGACTCCACCACGATCGTGCGGCCCAGCAGCGTGTCGATCAGTGGTCGGTACTGCTGGTCGACACGCACGAGTCGTGCCGCGACGCCGAGTACGCCTCGCTCGTTGAACAGGTTCAGCGGGTACTCGTGCGCCATCGAGTCGAGCGGCAGCACGGTCAGCGATCCAGCACCCTGCTCGCGCAGGTACTCGACCGCTGCGATCGCGTCCGACTCCTTCTCGACCACGACCGCCGTGATCTGCTCGGCGAGCGCGGCTTCAATCGCGCGCTCGAGTCCGTCTGGCACGTGCAGCAGTCGACTCACGACACCGACGATGCCGTGCAGCGTCGGCGCACCGTCGTCGCCCACCGTCTGCGCTGCGTCGAGCAGTGCCTTGCCCGCCTCGCCCGCATCAGCCGCTGTGTTGAGCAGCGTCTCGAGCATCTGGAGGCGCTGCTCCTGCCCGTGCACGTCGGACTGCGCCTGGCGGTGGGCGTCGTTCGCCTCGACCGCGAGTCGCAGCTGCTCTTCGAGCTGGTGTTCTGCCGTCTCGCGCAGGCGACGCAGCTCGTTCGCCGAGGTCATGAACCCGAGGCCGCCGCGGTGCAACTCCAGCGCGCGCTTGCCGTAGTCACGCAGTTTGGCCTTGCCGGCCAGCGAGGCTTCACGCGCCTCGTCACGGGCGCGCTCGCGCTGCACTGCGGCAGCCTCGCGCTCGGTGATCCGGCGCTCAATCTCCGCGATTTCGCTCTCGAGGCGTGCACGGCGCGCCTCCGCGTCCGCAAGCTCGCGTAGCAGACCACGCGCTGCTTCGTCGGCGGAGCGCAACGCTTCGCGCTCGCGCTCCAGCGTCGTCTGCGCTTCCAGCACGCGCGTGTCGAGCGCGCTGTCGTCCGCGGCTTCTTCTTCCGCCGTTACGGACGGCGCCGCCGCGATCTCCGCTTCGATCTCCGTCGCACGCTGCGTCAGCAGCTCGAGTCGCTGCTCCGCGAGCGCGACTGCCTGCTGCAACCGCAGGCCCTCCTCAGCCAGTGTGCGCTCGTCGGCCTGCGCGCGGTCGAGCACGAGGCGTCGCTCGGTCGCCACCACGTCCACAGCCTCGAGTCGCGTCGCGACTTCCTCGAGCTGTGCGCGTGCCGCGGTCAGCTCCTGCGACTTCTGGTCGTGCTCCGCACGTGCCGCCGTCAGCGCGTCCTGCGCCGAGCGCAGTTCGTGCTCGTAGTAGACCTGCAGCACCTCGGACAACTCCGAGTGCAGCACTTTGTATCGCGCCGCGCGCACGGCCTGGCGGTCCAGCGACTTCAGTCGCGGCTCGACTTCCTTGATCAGCATCCGCACGTGACCGAGGTTGTCGCGCGTCTCGACCAGCCGGCGCTCAGACCGCACCAACTCGAGCCGGTGACGGTGCACGTCCGCTGCTTCTTCGATCAGGTCGCGGCGCTCGATCGGCCGCAGCGCCAGCACCTCGTCGACGAGGCCCTGCGTCATCATCGCGTAGGAGTTCTGGCCGACCTGCGCGCGCCGGAACAGGTCCTGCACATCGTGCAGGCGCACCTTCTGGCCGTTGATCAGGTACTCGCTCTCGCCGGATCGGAACGCGCGCCGCGTCACCGTCACCTCGCGGAAGTCGATCGGCATCCACCCCTCGGCGTTGTCGAGGGTCAACGTCACCTCGGCGAGGCCGAGCGGACGACGCTTCTCGGAACCCGAGAAGATCACGTCCTCGGTCTTGCGCGCGCGGATCGACCGCGCCGACTGCTCACCGAGCGCCCAGCGGATCGCGTCCGACACGTTCGACTTGCCGGAGCCGTTCGGCCCGACCACCGCCGTCATGCCCGGCCCGAAGTCGAACCGCTGCCGGTCGGCGAATGACTTGAACCCGTGGACCTCTACGCGTCGGAGGTACATCTAGGCTCCTGCCCTGTCGTGCTGAGTGCTGTCGTTCGAGGTCTGCGTGTCTGTGTCGGAGCGTGCGCGAATGGCGGCAATCGCCTCGCGCGCAGCTTCCTTCTCCGCGGTCTGCTTGCTGGTCCCGGTGCCGGTGCCCACGGTGTCGCCGCCGAGGCGCACCTCGATCGTGAAGGTGCGCGCGTGCTCTGGGCCTTCTTCGTGAGTCGTGACGTAGTGCGGTCGTCCGAAGCGTCCCTGCACGAGCTGCTGCAGCGCACCCTTCGGATTGAGCGTCGAGGAGTCATCGTCGAGCCCGGCCAGCTCCGTGGCGAGTGCGCCGAGCGAGAACGTCCGCGCCGCCTCCAGCCCCTGGTCGAGCATCACCGCCCCGACCACCGCCTCGAACGCCCGCTCGAGGTTGCCCTCGCGCTTGCGCCCCCCGGTGGTCTCCTCGCCCCGACCGAGCATCAGCTCGTCGCCAAGACGGAGCCCGTCCGCCACCTTGGAGAGCGTCGGCCCGCAGACCAGCTGCGCGCGCCACTCGGTCAGGCGGCCTTCTTCAACGTCGGGGTAGCGGGCGTAGAGGGTCTCAGCCACGATCAGTCCCAGCACCGCGTCCCCAAGGAACTCGAGACGTTCGTTCGTCTCGGGCGACTCCCCGGGGTGCTCGTTTGCATAGGACGGATGTGTCAGAGCCGTTCGCAGGAGTTGCGGGTCGAGGAACCGGATGCCGAGGCGAGTTTCAAGCTCGCTCCAAGCCCCCTCACTCGGAGGGGTACCGGTGTTCTCAAATTGTGCGCCCGAAGGTGCAGTGGACGATGTGGACGCCATGCGTCCCCCCTCTCACCGCACGCAACGCCCCCGCCGTACGATGCCTGCTGACCGGCCCTTCCATCACCCGCGCCCTTGTCCGCGCTGGGATCGGACTGTCGAGGATGGTACCGGCCCCTCTGGAGCGAGGTCAAGAACGGATCACCCGCTTACGCGCCCGAGCGTGATTTCCCTACGCCAGGCCTTTCCGGCCGACGTTCGGCATCGCCTCGATCAGGCTATCGCTGCCGCCGAGCGTCTCGGCCTGGCGCTGTGGATCGTCGGCGGCTCCGTGCGCGACCTCGCGGCCGGCCTGCCCCTCCGCGACCTCGACTTGGCTACTAACGGGCCGACGAGCCGGCTCGTTGCGCGCCTCGCCGCCGCCCTCGACGCTCGCGCGCACGAGGAGCCACGTTTCGGCACTGCCAGCCTCATCGGCGCCGACCCCACTGGCGCTACGTGGACCCTCGATATCGCTCGCCTCCGCACTGAACGTTATGTCCGAACCGGCGCCCTGCCCACGGTCACCCTCGGCGCGACCATCGAGGCCGACCTTGCCCGCCGCGACTTCTCGGTGAACGCCATGGCGCTCCCGCTCACCCGTGCCGCCGCCAGCCAAGGAACAAGGCGCGGCCTCGTCGACCCCTACGGTGGCCTCGAGGACCTCGCCGCTCGCCGGCTGCGCATCCT
>JBAXNX010000063.1:0-7522 GCA_037133575.1 Chloroflexota bacterium | reverse complement strand
CGCTGCTCTTTCGGCACCCACACGTTCGCGCGGACGTTCTGCGCCGCCAGCGTCACCGTCTCCTCGACACGCTTCGCGCGAGTCTCCGGACGCTTGGCCGAGGTGATCCAGTAGGCGATGCGCCGCCGCTCGCCCGGCGGGAACGCGTCCCAGTGCTTCCGAGCCGTCTTGTTCCGCTTGAGCGCTGCGACGAGGTCGTCCGGCTCGATGTTGGCGTCGATCGCCGTCAGCGCGTCCCATGAGCCGTTCGCCTGCGCCACCTCGATTGCTGCGAGGCCTGCCGGGCGCATCTTGCCCGCTGCGATCAGCTGCTCCACGCGCCCCTTGTTCGAGGCAGCCCACACGCTGCGCGGCTTGCGCGGCGTGTAGAGCAGTGCGTGTCGTTCGTCGTCGATGCGCAGCGGGCGGCTATCGATCCATCCAAAGCAGAGGGCTTCCTGGACCACCTCGTCGTACGGAGGCGAGACGCCGGGTGCGCCCTTCTTCCAGGAGACGACCCAGACACCGGGGGCGGAGGCATGGTGCTTGGTCAGCCAGCGCCGCCACTCGGCGCGCGTCTTCGGCTGCAGTCGCTCGTACGCATCGGACGCCGGCATAGCCACCCCTCGCCCGCGGATTCTACGTGGAGCGAGGCGTTTCGAGGGCTGCTACGGTCGAGGCATGGAGCGTGTGCGCGTCGAATCCTCGGAGCTCGCGTCCGTCGGCTACGACGAGCCGCGGCGCATCCTCGAGGTCGAGTTCGTGGCCGGCGGCACCTATCGCTATGGCGGCGTGTCGCTCGAGGTGTACGACGCGCTAATGGCAGCGGACTCGCTCGGCCGCTACTTCAACGCACACATCCGAGGTCACTACCTCTACGCCAAGACCGACTGAGCGCTTCGGCCATCGTCAACGCTTGCGGAGCGCCTGGATCAGCTCGCTCTTGAGCATCTGGCTGCGGTCCGCGATGCCTCGCTCCTTGGCGATGTTGTACAGCTCGTCGCGCGACCGGCTATCGAGGCTGGTCGTCGGGTTGCCGGTGCCCTGCGTGCGCGCGTTGGGCGTACGGCCCTCCTCGCGACGCTCCTTGTTCACTGTGCGCGCGGCGATCTCCTGCGCTTTGTCGTACGCGCGTCCACGCTCGAGTTCGCTCTGCTTCACGTGCTCGTACTGTCGTTCGTCCTTGGCTGACCAGGCGCCGCGTGGCATTGCTCGCCTCCTCGATGCGTCGCATCTCGACGCGTGCAACGTAACGAGGGGCGTGCTACGGAAGCGCAACAACGCGGCGACCATGGGTCGCCGCGTTGTGCAGAAATCGATGCGGATTGATGGGCGAAAAGCGGCGAGCCGCGCGCCTACTTGAAGAGCGAGTCGCCTCGCACGATGCGGCTGATGTCGCCGAAGGTCACGACGATCGCCAGCGTGATGAAGAGCACGAAGCCGACGAGGTGCACCATCGCCTCCCGCTCCGGCGCGATGCGACGACCGCGACGCAGCACCTCGATCACCACGAACAGCGCACGCCCACCGTCGAGCATGGGCAGCGGCAGCAAGTTCATGATGCCGAGGTTGATCGACAGCAGCGCAGCCAGCTCGAGCAGCGGCGAGAGGCCGCCCTCGCGCGCGACCTCGCCGGTGGTCTGCGCGATCGCGACGGGGCCGGCGACCTGCGGACGCACGCCGCCCTTCACCCACGAGAGCACCTCGTTGCGCGCGAGCACCATCGTGTCCCACGTCGACTGCGCGCCGAGCGGCAGCGATTGCCAGGGTGGCAGCGACTGCATCTCGGTGAAGGTGTTTTGTGCGGCGATCTGGATGCCGGTCGGGCCCTGGCCTGCCGGCGGCGCCCACCTCGGCGTGACGTGCAGCGTGAGGTCCTCGGTGCCGCGGCGGATGCGGATCTCGGTCTCGCGGCCGGTGTTGAGGCGGATCAGGCGGCCGGCGTCGATCACGTTCTTCGACTCGCGACCGCCGACGCTGAGGATGATGTCGCCGGACTTCAGGCCGGCCGCTGCCGCGGGGGCGTCAGGCGAGACCGCCGAGACCGTGGCGCGGCCGGTGGGTACCTCGTGCGGCACGGTGAAGGCAAAGGCGAACAGCACGATGGGCAGGATCAGGTTCATCACTGAGCCAGCCGCGAGCACCACGAGGCGCTGCCACGCGGGCTTGCGAGCGAGCGAGCGCGGTGCAGTCGGGTCTTCTTCGCCCAGCAGACGCACGAAGCCGCCCAGCGGGAGCCAGTTCACCGTGTACTCGGTCTCACCGAAGCGCTTGCCGAAGATCTTCGGGGGGAAGCCCACGCCGAACTCGAGCACGTGCACGCCAAACATCTTGGCGGTGAAGAAGTGCGCGAGCGCGTGCGCCACGACGAGGCTCACGAGGATCACCACGAAGATCAGCGCCGAGGTGGTCGCGCTGCGCGCGAACACCAATGCGAGGCCGAGCGCGACCAGCACGAGCGCAGCGGTGGTCAGCCCACGTGCCAGCGATATCTCGGGCTGTTCGGGCTGCTCCGACCCTGTTCCATTCGGTTCCGGGTGATCGGCGAATTGATTCATCGTGCTCCCGCCGCGACTGCATCGTCGACGTACTGGCGCCCCCACGACTCCGCTGCCAGGAGGTCGTCGAGACTCGGTTCGCGGGTGGGGCGGTGCTCGGTGAGCACACGCTCCAGGAACCGCGCGATGTCGGTGAACGTGCAGCGGCCGGCGAGGAAGTGATCCACGGCGGCCTCGTCGGCTCCGGAGAGCGCGGCTGCCGAGGTGTCATCTCGACGGCCGGCCTCCAGCGCGACGCGGAGCGCCGGGTAGCGCGCCTCGTCGACAGTGCCAAAGTGCAGTGCACCACGCGCGGCAAGGTCGAGCGGTGGGATTGCGGGGACAGCCCCGCGCTCGGGGTACGTGAGGGCGCATTGGATCGGGAGCCGCATGTCCGGCTCGCCGAGCTGCGCCTTCACGGAGCCGTCGGTGTAGGTGACCAGCGAATGCACCACGCTCTCGCGGTGCTGCAGGATGTCGATGCGGTCGAGCGGGATGTCGAAGAGCCAGCGTGCCTCGATCGCTTCCATGCCTTTGTTGAACAGCGTGGCGCTGTCGATCGTGACCTTCGGCCCCATGCGCCACGTCGGGTGCTGCAGCGCTTGCTCGGGCGTCACGCGGTCGAGTGCGTCGAGGTCGTAGTCGCGGAACGCGCCACCGGATGCGGTGAGCGTGAGGCGTGCAATCGCCTCGGGAGCCTCGCCCCACAAGCACTGCCAGATCGCCGAGTGCTCGGAGTCGACCGGCCGCAGCGAGCCGCCGGCACTCAGCGCCGCGCGCACGACGTGCCCGCCGACGACCAGCACCTCTTTGTTCGCGAGTGCCACAGCCTTGCCCGCCTCGAGCGCCGCCAGCGTGGGCTCGAGCCCCGCGCGGCCACTCGTCGCGACGAGTACGACGTCGATGTCGGGTCGCGACGCCATCTCGGGCATCGGCTGCCACGAGTCGCGTCCGAGCTGTGCGGCGAGGAGATCGGATTCGTGGCCAGGGAGCGCCCACACGGTCTCGGGGCGGAACTCCTCGGCCTGTCGTTCGAGGCGCGCGACGTTCGTGCCGGCAGCGAGAGCGACGACGCGGAAGCGCTCCGGCATCGCGCGCACGACGTCGAGCGTCTGCTCGCCGATCGAGCCAGTGGAGCCGAGGATCGCGAGACGAATTACCGAGTCAGCCACAGGATCCAGTATAGGCACGGGCCTACGACGAGCAGCGAATCAAGACGATCGAGCATGCCGCCGTGACCCGGCAGCAAACGTGAGATGTCTTTCACGCCCATGCGGCGCTTCAACGCGGACTCGATGAGATCGCCCGCGATGCCCGCAAGCGGAAGCACCGACGCGAGCAGCACGATCACCGGCCACGGCCTCGACACACCGAGGAGGTCCGGCAGCACCGTCAGCACGATCGCGCCGGCGAGCACGCCACCGAAGAAGCCTTCCCACGTCTTGGTGGGCGAGATCGAGCGCCAGAGGATGTGCCGCCCAATCAGCCGTCCCGTCGCGTACGCGCCGGTATCCGTCGCGAAGCTCACGAGCACCAGCACGGTCACCCAGCCCTGGCCGCCGGGCAGATTCCGAGTGAGTAGCCAGTGCGCGCCCAGCACGCCGGTATAGAGCACGCCCGCGATCCACCACGCGCCCGTGGGCGACTCGATGGTCGGGTCGACCCAGAGCAGCACGCTGACGGCGAATGCCGTGACGGCCACGAGGCCGAGCACAGACCACCACGGCACAAAGAACGTGCGCAGTGTGACGGCGAGCAGCGCGGCGAAGGCCGCGCTTGCGATCACGGCAGTCAGCGAGGGGCGCGAGGGGATCGCTCGAATGAACTCGGCGGCGCCGATGGCGATGATGATCGTGACGCCGACGGTGAAGATGCGCTCCGGTGCATAGAGCAGTGCCGCAAGAATCGGGAGACCGACTGCGGCGACGGCCGCGCGCTGAGCGAGCACGCTAGTCGGCCGTGCCGTTGTCCTCTGGCACGAGTCCGAAGCGGCGGCGCCTCCGGCTGAACTCGACCAGCGCTGCATCAACCTCGGGCACGCCGAAGTCTGGCCACGCGGTGGCCGTGAAGTGGTACTCGCAGTATGCGGCCTGCCAGACCAGGAAGTTGGAGATACGTCGCTCGCCGCCGGTGCGAATGAGCAGGTCGGGGTCCGGCAGCTCACCCGTGTTGAGGTGGGCCGAGATCGACTCCTCGGTGATCTCCTCGGCGGTGGCGCCCTCGGCGATCAGCGCGCGTACGGCGGCGACGATGTCGGCGCGCCCGCCGTAGTTGAACGCGAGGTTCACGACCATGCGCGTGTTGTCGCGCGTGCGCTCCACCGCGTTGAGGATGCGCTTGCCGAGGCCCTTCGGCACGCCATCGAGGTCGCCGAGGTGCTGGAGGCGGATACCGGCGTCGTGCAGCGCCTCCAGGTCGCGATCGATGAACCGCGTCGCGAGTCGCATGATCGCCTCGACCTCAGCACGAGGTCGGCCCCAGTTTTCGGTGGAGAAGGCGAACAGCGTGAGGATCTCGACGCCGTGCTCACCGAAGCGCTCGATCACGGTGCGCAGGTTCTCGGCGCCGGCGCGGTGGCCTTCCTGGCGCGAGAGATTGCGGGCCTCGGCCCAGCGTCCGTTGCCATCCATGATCACCGCGACGTGTCGAGGCAGCGTGCGGACGCGCGGCAGCGGAATCGGGGACGGCTGAGCGGTCAGAACCACAGCGACCGCCCTGCTAAACGTCCATCAGGTCGCGCTCTTTGGCGCGGGTGAGCGCCTCGACGCGTTCCACATGCTGTTGGGTGAGCTTCTCGACGGCTTCGCCGGCGGTGCGCTCCTCATCCTCGGTGATCTCAGCCGCACGTTGCGACTTCTTGATCTCGTCGAGTGCGTGCCGGCGCACGTTGCGCACGGCTACCCGCGATTCCTCGGCCTTCTGGCCGACCTGCTTCACGAGGTCCTTGCGGCGCTGCTCGTTCAGCGGAGGAATCGGCAGCCGAATGATGTTGCCATCGTTCGAGGGATTGATGCCGAGGTCGCTCGTCTGAATGGCCTTCATGATCGACTGCATGGCGCCCTTGTCCCAGGGCGTCACCGTGATCAGCTGCGCTTCCGGTGCAGCGAGCGTTGCGAGCTGGTTGAGCGGCATCGTCTGGCCGTAGTGCGGCACGTGGAGATGCTCGACGAGCGCAGTGCTCGCGCGCCCGGTGCGGATCGTATCGAGTGTGTGCTCGTACGCCACGACCGCCTTGTCCATGCGGTCTTCGCAGTCGAGCAGGATCTCTTCGGTCATCTCGGGTCCTCAGCCTGCTGGTGCGGGCCTCCCGGGCGCCGTGGGATACGCGCGCGAGGGCTCCTCAGGTGACGATAGCGTAGCCGCCCACTCTCTTCGAGCGGACGGCTGCGGGACGCCCCGAAGGGGCTACGAGCCGGTCTGGCCGAGCTCGAAGCGGGCGAAGCGGGCGATGCGGACGTTCTCGCCGGTGCTGGCGATGACGTCCTGCATCAGCTGCTGGATGGTCTTGCCGCTGTCCTTGATGAAGGGCTGCGTCAGCAGCGCGTTGGCGGCCTGACCGCCGATGGCGTCAGCGGGCACGTCCTCCGGGAGGAGGCCAGCCGGGTTCATCGCCGCAACCTGCATCGCGATGTCGCGAGCCAGCGTCTGGAACGCCTCGGTGCGAGCGACGAAGTCGGTCTCGCAGTTCACCTCGACCAGCGCGCCGATGCGGCCCTGGTTGTGGATGTACGAGACGACCGTGCCCTGGTTGGTCTCGCGCTCGGAGCGCTTGGCCGCCGAGGCGATACCGCGCTCACGAAGCAGCAGGCGAGCCTTGTCGAAATCGCCACCGGCCTCGTCGAGGGCGCGCTTGGCATCCATCACGCCGGCGCCGGTCTCCTCGCGCAGTCGGCGCACGTCATCAACGGTGACCATATCTCGAGTCTCCTGGAACTAGTCAGTGGCTGTCGCCGCCCGGCGCGCAGGCCGGGCGGATGGAAATCGCGGTCTGGTTACTCGGCTACGACCGCGGTCGCGGCCTCGGTCGCCTGCTGCTCGACCTCGCCGTACGCCTGGCCCTCGAGCACTGCGTCAGCAATACGACCGGCGATCAGCTGGATCGAGCGGATCGCGTCGTCGTTGGCCGGGATCGGGTACGTGATCTTGTCCGGGTTCGCGTCGGTGTCACACATCGCCACGATCGGGATGTGCATCGAGTTCGCCTCTTCGACGGCGATCGACTCGATCGTCGGGTCGACGATGAAGAGCAGGCCCGGGAGGCGCTCCATGTTGCGGAGGCCGCCGAAGGAGCGCTCCATGCGCTCGAACTCCTTGGAGAGGAGCAGGCGCTCCTTCTTGGTCATCCGGGCGTCCTCGCCCAGGTTCGAGCGAGCCTCGAGCTCCTTGAAGTAGGCGATGCGACGGTTGATCGTCATCCAGTTGGAGAGCGTGCCACCGAGCCAGCGCGTGTTCACGTACGGCATCGCGGCGCGGTCAGCTTCCTGACGCAGCACTTCACGAGCCTGCTTCTTCGTGCCGACGAACAGCACCTGCTGTCCGGACGACGAGACAGCGCGCACCTGCTGCAGCGCTACATCGAGGGCGGGGACGGTCTTCGCAAGGTCCAGGATGTGAATCCCGTGGCGCTCCGTGAAGATGAACGGGCGCATGCGCGGGTTCCACCGGCGGGTCTGGTGACCGAAGTGGACTCCGGCCTCCAACATTTGACGCATCGAAACACCAGCAGCCATCGAACACTCCTCCACCCCGCCGTGCGGGGGTTTCCTCGCCAGCCCTCTGGGCCGCGTTGTAGGCGTTGATTTCCCGTGTCCGGGTGTCCGGGTTTGGGGGCCATGAGTATAGGCGGCGCCCGCCGCGAGAGGCCAGAGGGCCGACCCGGCCTCGATACCATCGAGGCCCGCCGCGCCGAACTCGCGCTGTTCGCGTTGCCGATGGGCAAATCCGCTGCCACACTGGCCCGCACTGACCTGATGAGCATCAGATCGGGCGCGCAGGCGGGGATTCCG
>JBAXNX010000062.1:0-7553 GCA_037133575.1 Chloroflexota bacterium | reverse complement strand
GTGAGCGGGATGTACGCGAGGCGCACGCCGGCGTGGATCGTGAAGTAGTCGACGCCCTGCTCCGCCTGCTCAATCAGCGTGTCGCGATAGATCTCCCACGTCAGCTCTTCAGCGCTCTCGACCTTCTCGAGGGCCTGGTAGATCGGCACCGTGCCGATCGGCACGGGGCTGTTGCGCAGGATCCACTCGCGCGTGGTGTGGATGCCGCGGCCCGTCGACAGGTCCATGACCGTGTCAGCGCCCCAGTGCGTCGCCCACGTCAGCTTCTCGACCTCCTCATCGATCGAGGAGGCCACCGCGGAGTTGCCGATGTTCGCGTTGATCTTCACCAGGAAGTTGCGGCCGATGATCATCGGCTCGCTCTCTGGGTGGTTCACGTTGGACGGAATGATCGCGCGCCCCACCGCGACCTCGTCGCGCACGAACTCGGGCGAGACGTTCTCGCGGATCGCGATGAACTCCATCTCCGGGGTGATGATGCCCTGCCGCGCATAGTGCAGCTGCGTGACGTTGCTGCCGACCGTCGCACGCAGCGGCTTCCGAGCCGTCCCCGGGAATACCTCGAGCACTGCGCGCTCGCCGCCGTCATCGAGGATGGTCGCGACGCGGCCCTCGTACTCCTCGACGTCACCGCGCTCGCGGATCCACGCCTCGCGCAATGGCTGGAGGCCGGCGCGGATGTCGATGCGCACGTCGGGATCGGTGTACACGCCGCTCGTGTCGTACACCGTGATCGGTTCGTTCGGCTCCGGGCCGGTCAGGCCAACAGTCGGCGCCTGCTCGATCGCTCGAGCTGGCACGCGCACGTCGGACCGCGAACCGATCTGGTAGACCTTGCGACTCGCCGGGAATCCGGTGATGTTCGTCGCCTCGCTCGTCGTCATCTCATTCCACCTTCCCCCGCGGTCGCCGGCACACTGCCGAGCGCGCGTACATACGCCTCGATTGCCGCGCCCGGCGACGTTGCGCCGAGCACGCCCGATACCACTGCCACCCCGCGCGCACCGACTGCGATGCAGTCCGCCGCACGCTCGGGGGTGATCCCACCAATCGCCACCACTGGCACCGATGACGTCGCGCAGATCCCACGCAGCGCATCGAGGCCAGCACCAGTCCCCGGCTTCGAGCCAGGCTCGAACACGGAGCCGAACACCGCGTAGTCGACGTCGGCGCGCTCCGCAGCGCGCAGCGACGGCTCGCCATGCACCGCGGCACTGCGCCAGCGCGTGAGCTTCGAGGCTCGCGCAGGCACGCGTGCCTCAGGCCAATGCACGCCGTCGTAACCCAGCGCTGATGCGGTCGCCTCGTCACCGTTCAGCAGCGCGGGCACGCCCGCTTGTATCGCCTCGCGAGCGCGTGTCACTGCGTCGCGCCAGGTGTCGCCCTCGAGCGTCTTCGCGCGCACCTGGATCGCGACGGGTGCGCCCAAACTCGCGCTCGACACCTCGCGAATGAGCTCGAGCCAGCGTGCCTCGTCACCGACGTACGCGAGGTCGGCAACGACGAGCAGCAACGGCCAGCGCAGTGCACCAGCGATATGGGGGCTCACCATGCGGCCACCTCCGCCCCGATGCGGCCTTCGAGTGGCGACGAGGCGTCGCCGTAGTAGCGCCTCGGCATGCGGCCAGCGAGATACGCCTCGCGACCCGCGATTGCGCCGGCACGCATCGCACGCGCCATGCGCACAGGCTCGCGCGCCTGCGCCACTGCGCTGTTCATCAGCACCCCGTCACAACCGAGCTCGAACGCGAACGCGACGTCCGAGGCCGTACCGACCCCGGCGTCGACGATCACCGGCACGTGCGCACGCTCGACGATCAGCTGGATGTTGTGCGGGTTGCGGATGCCGAGGCCAGAGCCGATCGGCGCACCGAGCGGCATCACCGCCACACACCCGAGCTCCTCGAGCTTGCGAGCTGTGATCGGGTCGTCGTTGGTGTACGGGAAGACCTGGAAGCCCTTGCCGACAAGCGTCTCCGCCGCGCGCAGCAGCTCCTCGACGTCGGGCAGCAACGTCTCCTCGTCCGCGATCACCTCGAGCTTGATGCGCGTGGTGCCGAGTGCCTCACGCGCGAGCTCGGCGGTGAGCACTGCGTCACGCGCGGTGAAGCAGCCAGCCGTGTTCGGCAACAGCTCGTAGCCCCGCTCGCTGAGCAGGCGATAGAGGTTCTCCCCGCCGCCCGCGACCGGATCGACGCGCCGCAATGACACAGTCACGAGCTGCGTGCCCGATGCCTCGAGCGCATCGAGCAGCACCTGCGTGCTCGGATAGCGCGCGGTGCCGAGCAGCACGCGCGACTCCAGCGAGAGCCCGGCGATCTCTAGCCGGTCGATCTCCGTCACCATGCACCTCCCTGGACCGGACGCACGATCTCCACCTCGTCGCCGTCGTCGAGGAAGGTCAGTGCCCACTGAAGTCGCGGCACGACCTCGCGATTGCGCGCCACGGCAGCACCCATCTCGTTGGTCACACTGAGCAGCAGCGCCGCGATCGAGGTGTCACGTGCCACCTCGCGCAGCTCACCGTTCACACGCACGCGGATCGGCTCGCTCATCGCGTCGCCTCCACCGCTGCGAATCGCCTCGGATCGAAGGGTGCGAGCAGCGCATCGGGCGCATCGCCACACATCACCGCGCTCAACAGCCGTGCTGTGACCGGCGTGAGCAGCACGCCGTCGCGGAAGTGGCCCGTCGCCGCAAACACGCCGGGCGACACTTCGCCGATCGCCGGCAGGTGGTCGCGCAGCGCCGGACGGAAGCCCACGCATACCTCGGCCAGCTCGAGCTCGCGCACGCCGGGCAGGGCGCGCGTCGCCTCGAGCAGCAGGTCGTAGACATCGCCGGCGCGGGGCGTGCGGTCGAAGCCGCGCTCCTCCATGGTCGCGCCGACCACGAGCTCCCCGTCGGCGCGTGGCACGAGGTAGACGTCAGGTGTGCGCACGACATGCTGCAACAATCGCTCGCCGCGCAGCCGCAGCACGAGGCCCTTCACCGGGCGCATCGGCAGCGCCACGTCAGCCTCGATCGCTCCGCTCCATGCGCCCGAGGCGATCACGACCTGATCTGCTTCGACCTGCGTTGCGACGCCGTCGAGCTCGTAGCTCACGGTGCCGGACTCGACGCGCTGCACATGCGCGCCCTCGCGTACCTCGGCGCCTGCACGCGCGAGTGCGACACGCAGCGCGGCAAGTATGCGCCGCGGATCGACCTGCCGATCGGGCACGCGGATGCCACCTACCACGCTCGGCGCGAGCGCTGGCTCGGCGTCGCGCAGCTCGCTGCGCGTGAGCACATCAGCCTCGAGACCGCGGTCACGCTGGAAGGCGCGCAGATGCTCAATCTCCGCGAGGTGATCACGATGTAGTGCAACGATCAGCGTGCCGGTCGTCTCGTATCCGACATCGAGGCCAGACGCAGCCTCGAGCTCGTGCGCCCACGATTCGTACATCGCGGCGCTGGCCATCGAGAGGCGCGTCAGATCGGGATGCGCGAGGTCGACCTCAGACACTGGCGCGAGCATGCCCGCCGCGACGCGGGCGGCAGCGTCGGCACTGCCCTCGGACGCCTCGAGCACGAGCGCGTGCCGGCCGCGCCGCGTGAGCTCCCACGCAAGTGCCAGCCCGATGATGCCGCCGCCAGCGATCACCACGTCGCGACGCTCACTCATCGCAACGCTCCCACGGCTGCGTCGAGCGCCTCACGGCAGCGTCGAGTCGCAGCGACCGGGTCGTCTGCGAGCAGCACCTCAGAGAGCACCGCGACGCCATGCGGGCCCGCGCGCATGACCTCGGAGATGCGCGCGGCAGTGATACTGCCGATGGCGATGATCGGCAGCGGCGAGTCCGCGCAGATGTGCGCGAGCACCTCGAGACCCATGGTCGGGGCCGGGTTCGCCTTGGACTGTGTCCCGTAGATCGGGCCGACGCCAAGGTAGTCGACGCCGCTCGCCCACACGCGGCGCGCCTCGTCGTACGAGTTCGCGGTGCCGCCGATGATCACGTCACTAGCGAGGATTGCCCGTGCCGTCGCCACATCGAGGTCGTTCACACCGAGGTGCACTGCGGGCGCGCCGACGCTGCGCGCGACATCCGCGCGGTCGTCCACCACAAGCGTCACACCGCCTGCCTCGCACGCGGCACGCATCTCGCGAGCGACGGCCATCAGCTCGCGCGTGGTGAGCGGGCGCTTCTCGCGGTACTGCACGGCGTCGGCGCCGCCCTCGGCGGCGAGGCGCGCGAGCTCGACGTGCGAGAAGCGCGTCTGCAGCACCTCGTCGGTGATCACCTGGAAGCGCGGGATGACCTTGCTCGGGCTCATCGCAGCCGCTCCGCATCGACGAAGTGCTGCGGCATCAGCGCACCGTCGCCGACGCGCACTGCCGTCGCGATCAGCGCCTCGACGTACCACTTCGCGTCCTCGATCGCCGCTTCGAGCGCATACCCGCGCGCCAGCCAGGTCGCGATCGCCGAGGCGTACGCGCAGCCAGTGCCGTGCACGTCGCGGTCCGGCAGCCACGTCCCCGTGAACACACTGGTGCCGTCGGCCGTGACCAGCACGTCGTTCGCGGCGTTACGCTCGAGGTGTCCGCCCTTTACCAGCACCGCACGCGGCCCGAGCGTGAGAATGCGCCGCGCGGCCTCCTCGGCGTCGTTCGCGGAGCGCACGGTCATACCCGCGAGCGCCTCGGCCTCGGCAACATTCGGGGTGACAAGGTCGGCGAGTGGCAGCAGACGCGCGCGCAACACCTCGGCGCCAGCGTCATCGAGCAGCGCAGCACCTGAGGACGAGCGCAGCACCGGATCCACCACCAGCCATCGAGGCTTGCGCGTGGCCATCGCGTCCGCAACCACCTCGACGATCGCGGCGGTGGCGAGCATGCCCGTCTTCACGGCGAGCGGCGGCGCGTCCTCATACGCAGCTGCGATCTGCTGCGCGACGAGCGCGGCCGAAACCGCCTCGGACGCCTGCACGCCGCGCGAGGACTGTGCGGTGACCGCAGTGACAACCGTGCGCGCATAGCCGCCGTGCGCGGCGATGGCCTTGAGGTCGGCCTGGATGCCGGCACCGGCACTCGAGTCCGACCCGCCGATCGCGAGCACGATCGGAGGCACGTTGTTGGCTGACGGAGCGATGGGTATGCGCGCAGTACGCGAGGGACTCGCCATGCACATTCCTCCGCCGGTATTACCCGGGTCAGGTACGCGGGTGTCATCTCAGGCCGGGCTCTGCCCGACCACCCCGTGTGCAATTGCGGAGTCTACGCTCCTCCGTCCAGCGCGTCATCCCGCCCGGTTGCGATTCCTCGGCGACGCTTGCGGGCACCTCGAAGCCGTTTTGTTACTCCCTCGCGCCTACGGTGAGCGCACAGGTAGGGGCGCCCGAGGCGCGCTAGAAAGGGACTCTCCATGACTACGCAGACCCGCTCGAAGAGCGACGAGCACAAAGCCGATCCGAAGGTCATCGACCTGCTGAACCAGCACCTCGCGCTGACGTCAGACCTGTACAGCCAGGTGAAGCAGGCGCACTGGACCGTCGTCGGTCCCAACTTCATCGCGATCCATCGCCTCTTCGACGAAGTCGCGGCAATGGTTGCGTTGCACGGAGACACGATGGCGGAGCGCATTCGCTCGCTGCAGTCGATCCCGCGCGGCACGATCCGCGAGGCCGTGAAGGAATCGCCGCTGCCGGAGATCGCGATCGGCGAGATCTACGAGGAGGGCGCGATCCGCGCGATCCTGCAGCGCCTCGAGATCTACAGCCACTCGGTGAGCGACGCTATCGAGCAGTGCGAACAGGCCGAGGACCCCACGACGCAGGACGTGTTCATCGACATCCAGAAGGAAGTCGACCTGCAGGCCTACTTCCTGCGATCACACCTGCCGGGTGACAGCGTGCTCAGCGACAGCGATGATCACGCACCGTCAGCTCGCGGCAGCAACAGCCGCCACCGCTAGCCTCAACCTCGCACCAGTGCTGACGCGCTCGTCCGGCTCTAGCGGACGAGCGTGATCAGCACCGTCAGCGAGGCCATCGCAACGATCGTCGTAGTCACGACTGCACGCGTAACGAAGGTCGGCTGCGCGCCGAACTCGGTGGCCACAATCGTCGCGATCACCGCGGTCGGCATCGCCGAGAGCACCACCAGCGTCCCGCGGGAGATACCTTCGAGGCCGAGTGCGCTCGCCACGAACCATGCGACTACCGGCGCAACCGTCAGTCGCACCACGTTCAACGCGATGAGATCAGGCAGGCGATCCAGCCCAACCGCCTGCTTCAGCTGCAACCCCAGCACCACGAGCATCACCGGAACCGCGGCAGCCGCAAGCGTGGCTACGGGCGTGTCGATCACCGGCGGCAGCTGCAGGTGGAACACGTTCACGACCGCGCCAGCCAGCGCTGCGTAGACCGAGGGGTAGCGGAACGGCGCGCGCAGCGCCTCCAGCCGTGACCCACCACTGGCCATCGAAGCGATGGCGATACCCCCGGAGTTCGCGAGGATCGCGCCGGCGACAAAGTTCATCACTGCCACGTCGAAGCCCGCCTGCCCGAACGCAAGCATCGCCACTGGAAGCCCCATGTTGCCGGCGTTCGGGGATGTCGCCGCCAGCGCAAAGCCCGCGCGCATCGATGCCTCATGTCGCCTGACCATCGAATAGATGATCGAGACGACGAACATCGCGATATACGTGGCCAGCATCACACCGATGATGCGCAGTGAGGCGCCGGCAGACAGATGCGTGGTCGCCAGCGAGTGGAACACCAGCATCGGGCTGAAGAGGTAGAACACCAGCGCCGAGACCGGCTGCAGCGCCACCTTGCGCCACGAGCCAACGAGGCCGCCCGCGATCGCCACGAGCGCGACCGGTAGCACGACCTCGAGGAATACTCGCCCCATCGCGGACCTCCCCGACTCGTGCGATGCGCTTACCGCGCTCGCCGCGGCACTACTGAATCGCGAGCAGCTCGACGTCGAAGATCAGCGTCGAGTTCGCCGGGATGCCCGGCAGCGCCTGTGCACCGTACCCGAGCGCAGGCGGAATGATCAGGCGGCGCTTCCCGCCGACGTTCATCCCGGCCACACCCTGATCCCAGCCGGTAATCACCCGGCCGGCGCCGAGCGGGAACGCGAAGGGCTGGCCGCGGTCGCGTGAGGAGTCGAACTTCGCACCAGTGGTGAGCCAGCCGGTGTAGTGCACCGCGACAACCTTGCCCGCCGACGCAGGCGCGCCGGAGCCCACCGTCTCGTCGATGTAGCGCAGCCCGCTCGAGGTCGTCTTGATCTCGCCGTTCAGTGCGGGGATGCCAGGCGCCTGGCCGTTGGATTCGTTCCCGCGCGCGCCCGGTGCGCCGGCGGAACCTGTCGTGGTCGAGACGACCGAGGTCGCGCTCGATGTTGGGCTGGCAGCCGCACTGCCGGCGGCGCTCGCCGTGCTGGTCGCGGTAGCAGCAGAGGTCGCGGCCGCGGTAGCCGTCGCCGCTGCGCCTGCGCTTGAGCCCGTCGGGAGCGTTGCTGACGCCGTGGGCGCCGCCTTCGGCGCGACGATCATGTCGCA
>JBAXNX010000061.1:0-7600 GCA_037133575.1 Chloroflexota bacterium | reverse complement strand
ATACCGGCCTCGGCACCGCCGGCGAACATGACGTCGGCGCCGCCGCGGCGAATCACCTCGGTGGCATCGCCGATGGCCTGCGTGCCCGCGGCGCAGGCGGTGGTGACGGTATTGCTGTAGCCGAGCAGGCCGAGCTGGATAGTGACGTTGCCGGCGGCCATGTTGCCGAGGAACTTTGCGACGTAGAACGGGTCGACCTTCGAGCCACCGCGCTCCAAGAGGGTGCGCATCGTGGCATCCGTCTCCGGGAGGCCAGCGCCGCCGTTGCCGAGGATCGCACCGACACGCTCTCGATCGAGCGAGGCGAGGTCGAGGCCGGAGGCGTCGAGCGCCTGACGCGCGGCACCAACCGCGAACTGCGCGAAGCGGCCCATGCGGCGCGCGTCCTTGCGGTCCATGTAGAGACTCGGATCCCAGTCGCGGACCTCGCCGCCGACCTGGCACGGATAGTTCGAGGGATCGACGAGCGTGAGGCGTCGGATGCCGGACTCGCCCGCGATGGCGTGGGTCCACATCTCGTCGACGGTGTTACCGAGCGGCGAGAGCGCACCCATGCCAGTCACAACGACACGACGGCGATTGCGGTAGTCGGGCATGGCTGCCTGATCCTTCACGCACGAGTTGGACGTGGAACGAGTTTAGCGCAGGCCGAATGCTCGGTCGCCGACGATGCCGAGCAGGACTTCGCGGGCCTCGGCGACGGTGTAGATGCTGCCGGCGACGAGCACGGTGCCACGCTCGCCGACCTGGGCGGTGGCGATCTCGAGCGCCTCGGCGACGGAGGCGCACTGCTGCACCATCGCCCCGGCGTCGCTGAAGGCGCGGCGCGTCATCTCGACATCGGCGGCGCGAGGCGAGGACGGCGGGGCCACAATGACGTCCTCGGCGACAGGGTTGCCGGCGCCGACGAGCTCGTGTGCGATGGACTGGGCGTCCTTGCCGGCGAGCAGGCCGGCGACGAGCACACGGGGACGCGGCAGGGCGAGCTCGTGCACGGCCTCGCGGAAGCGCTTCGCAGCGAGCGGCGTGTGCAGACCGTCGATCACGACGAGCGGCTTGTGACAGATGACCTCGAAGCGGCCGGGCCAGCGCACACCCGCGATGCCCTCGCGCACGGCAGCCTCCGGCAGCTCCTCGCCGACGGCCTGCATGGCGAGTTCGGCGGCACGGATCGCGGTCGCGGCATTCTCGCGCTGGTGCGCGCCGAGCAGCGGGTACTTCAGGCCTCGATAGAGACGCACTGGCGTGCGGAGGTCGAGGGTCTGCCCTTCGAGGCCCTGCTGCGTAACGTTCATCGCGCACTCGTCGGGGACGTGGTGGTGCGTGGCGCCCATCTCGACGGCGCGTGCGTGGATCACCTCGAGTGCTGATTCGCGCATCGGCGAGGTAACGAGGTCGCAGGGGCCGATGATGATGCCGGCCTTCTCGGCGGCGATCTTCGGGATGGTGTCACCGAGGATCTCGGTGTGCTCGAGGTCGATGGGGGTAATGACGGCGACTTCCTTCGCGGGCATGGCGTTCGTCGTGTCGAGGCGACCACCGAGGCCGACCTCGACGACCTGCCAATCGCACTGCGCTTCGGCGCCGGCCATCCAGCCGAGCAAGGTCATCGCCTCGAAGTACGACCAGCCGGCGAGCGACGGGTCGGCGAGCAGGCGATCGGCGAGCGACGCGAACATCGCGTAGTCGATCGGCGCGCCGTCGATGGCGATGCGCTCACGCGCCTGGTGCATGTCGGGCGAGGTGAGCAGCAGCGTATGCGCGCCAGCCGCGCGCAGGATCGCCTCGGTGATCGCGGAGACGGAGCCTTTGCCCTTCGACCCGGCGACGTGGACGGTGTGGCGCACCTCGGGGTGACCAAGCGCCTCGAGGCGATCGGTGACGTGGTCGACCCGGAAGCGGCGAGCGTCAGCGGGGTTGCCGGTGCGCTCGAAGCCGCCGTGGTTGAGCAGGCCGCGCACGGCGTCGACGTAGCGACGCAGCACGTCCTCCTGCGGGAGGGCGAGCGCGGCGGCGCTGGCGCGGTGGGCGGGGTCTGTCGTCACGGCGCTCATCTTAGGCGCGCTGTGGCGGTGTGGAAGGGCTCGGCTCGTTCAACCTCGTCACGCCTCGACCGGTGGCGCGGAGGTCGAGTAGGGTTGCGGCGATGACGATGAGCGACCGCGGGGTGTGGGTGCGCGCGGCAAGCGATCCGCTTGCGGGGCCGGCGAGCTGGGATGGCTTGCAGGTCGGCGATGACGTGCGCCTGGAAGTGTGGCTGGGGCCGCGCAACGGCGTGGGCGCGCAGTACTTCCGCTGCTTCCTGACCTCAGACCACGGTCGGCCGGACGACTTCATCGTGTTCGGGCTGCAGCACAGCGGGCCGTACCCCGGCATGTGCTGGGTCGATGTGATCGAGTACCACGAGACGCTGACGATGCCGGACGGGCGCGCGCTGGGGGTGCCGGCGGGGATCGAGCGGGCGATCTTCCAGGCGCTGGGGACGTCGGTGCCGGCGGGCGGGCACGTGATGGCCGAGTACGACTCGCCGGGGCGACGCGTGACGGCTCGAGCGCTGGAGTTGCGGGTGCCACCGGCGGCGACACCGCTGGGGACGGTGCTGCGGATGGCCGGGCTCGGTGACTACTTCCGCGACTGGTACTTCGCCGAGGGCGGCCGTGAGGGGGCTCGGAAGCTGCAGGGGTTCCGGGCGCTCAACGAGCAGCACGCCCGCGAGCGCGGCCTCGAGATGCTCGTGGAACTGCGGGCGTTCATGGCGGGCGCGGCAGAGCTCGACTGGGGGATCCAGGCCCAGACTCGGCCGCTGGCCGAGGCGGCGATCGCGGACCTGAGCGCACGATTCGAGGGCTAGCGAGCCGTGAGGGCCAGCCTCGCCTCGATGGCGCCGGTCACGGGCACTCATCATTCGGGCAACGCCCCTGCGCGAGTTTTCTCTCGGCGATGACCCGTTACTCTCGGCACCGGCACCCGACCGGCCTCGCAATTGGCAGGCAGTGGATACTCGCGTCGCACTGTCTCGCTGGCAGCGGTCGGTTCGAGGTATAAGGGCTGGAGATATCGCCCACCTGTATTCGCATGCGGCCGCCACGCCGGGACGCTTCCGGCCAGCGCAGCTGAAGTCCATCTCGTTCGTATCCGCCTAGGAGCAGACCAATGACCGACCTCGCGATGGAGTTGGTGAGAGTCACAGAGGCCGCAGCACTGGCAGCCTTCGCCCACGCGGGTAAGGGCGACAAGGAGATGGTCGATCAGGCAGCGGTCGACGCCATGCGCCAGGTACTGCAAGGCGTCAGCATGGAAGGCATCGTCGTGATCGGCGAGGGCGAGAAAGACGAAGCCCCCATGCTGTACAACGGCGAAGTCGTCGGCGGCAGCTCTGACCCCAAGCTCGACATCGCGGTCGACCCCATCGACGGGACGACGCTGCTCTCGAAGGGCCTCGCCGGCGCCATCGCGGTGATCGCGATGTCCTCTCGCGGCAGCATGAACGTGCCGGTCGAGGTCTTCTACATGGACAAGATCGCCGTCGGCCCCGCGGCTGCGGGCGCTATCGACATCAATCTCTCGAAGACCGAGAACCTGCAGCGCATCGCCAAGGCACTGGGCAAGTCGATCAACGAGGTCACCGTCGTGGTGCTCGACCGCCCGCGCCACGCCGAGCTCTTGCAGGAGATTCGTGACGCCGGCGCGCGCATCAAGCTGATCTCGGACGGCGACGTTGCAGCCGGCATTCAGGCCGCACTGCCTGACAGCGGGGTCGATGTGCTGATGGGCATCGGCGGCACGCCCGAGGGCGTGATCGTGGCCGCTGCGCTGCGCTGCACGGGCGGTGCCATCCAGTGCAAGCCATGGCCGCGCGACGACGCGGAGCGCGAGAAGTGCATTGCCGCGGGCAGCCTCGAAAAGGTCTACAAGACCGAGGACCTCTGTGGCGGCGACGATGTTTACTTCAGCGCGACCGGTGCCAGCACGGGCGAGATGCTGAAGGGCGTCAAGGTGAGCAACGGCGGTGCGTACACACACTCCGTCGCGATGGAATCGCGCACCGGCTCGCTCCGCTGGATCGAGACGACGCACAAGATCTAGTCCTCGAGCGCGACGCACTCAGCTCGTCAACAACAGAGAGGCCCGGTTTGTACCGGGCCTCTCATCGTTGCCTGCGCCGCGTGGTTACGCGGTCGCGAGTTCCTTCTCCATCTCGGGCGTGTAGCTGCCCTTGCGCGCAGCGGCCGTGACCTTTGCGCGGTGGTAGTACGCAGCCTGTGCAGCCGTAACGTTCTCCGTCTTGCCGGACCACGCCTTCTGCGGCGCGCCCTGGAGACCTCGGCCGTAGCTGAAGCTGAGCTCCCACGGCGTACCGCCGACCTTCTGCGCCTCTCGCGAGACAGCGTCGAGGTTGATGGTCGCCTCCTCGTCGGGCATGCCGCCGGAGAGGAAGACGATGCCGGGCACAGAGGCCGGGACGCTCTGCTTGAAGCAGTCCACGGTCAGGCGCGCGACTTCCGACGCCGGAGCGCGGTTCGACGCCTGGTTGCCGGACAGCACCATGTTGGTCTTGAGGATCAGGCCCTCGAGCATGACGCGCTGCTTCGCGAGCTCCCTGAAGAGCGTGCGCAGCGTCAAGACAGACACCTCGTGACAGCGCTCGATCGAGTGCGAGCCGTCGAGCAGGACTTCGGGCTCGACCATCGGGACGATGCCGGCTTCCTGGCTGAGGGCGGCGTAGCGGGCGAGCGCGTGGGCGTTGGCCTGGATGCAGTACGTCGAAGGGATGCCGTCGCCGATCGTGATCACGGCGCGCCACTTGCTGAATCGGGCGCCCAGCGTCTTGTACTCGGCGAATCGCTCACGCAGGCCATCGAGGCCCTGCGTGACGAGCTCGTTCTCAGCGAAGGGCAGCCCCACGGTGCCGGCGTCCACCTTGATGCCGGGGATCAGGTTCTGGCTGCGCAGCACGTCGACCAGCGGCGTACCGTCGGCCCCCTTCTGGCGAAGCGTTTCGTCGTAGAGGATGACGCCACTAATGAACTCGTTGGCGCCGGCGGTGCGGAACAGCATCTCGCGGTAGTCGCGGCGGTTGTCCTCGGTGCTCTCAACGCCGATGGCGTCGAAGCGGCGCTTGATGGTGCCGGAGCTTTCGTCCGCGGCGAGGATGCCCTTGCCTGGTGCGACCATCGCGCGGGCGGTCTCGATCAGTTCCTCTTTGACTCCCACAGTGATCTCCTCTCTCGACCGGGGGCGTACCGAGGCAGGGCGCTGCCCCCCGACAGCGCTGCGGATTCCTGCCATTTCTTGGCGCGAGCATAGCAGCGGAGCGGGCCTTCGGGCTCTCTCAATCGTGCGGAGCGTGCGATGGGTGGGCAGCGGACGCTAGCGTGCGGTGCTGGGTGCCGACAGCCGCGACACGTGGGCCTGCGGACGCAATCGCTCCACGTCAGCCGGCGTGCGGAGCACCGTGCCGGGCGCGAGGCAGATAGCGGCGCCAGTCGCTGTAGCGAGCGTGAGCGCGGACTCCCAGGCGCCATCGCGAACCAGCCCGCAGAGGAGGCCGCTCATAAACCCATCACCGGCCCCCACGGCCGACACCACATCGATGCGCGGGGGACGGACCATGTACTCGCCGTCAGTCGTCACCGCGACGGCACCCTCACCACCGAGCGTGATGACCACGTTCGGTATGCCACGCGCGTGCAACTTGCGAGCAACCTGGAGCGCCAGCTGGTCGTCCTCGATCTCCATGTGGCAGAGTCGCGAGAGCTCGTGGTCGTTCATCTTCAGCAGGGTCGGATATGCCCCCGACGCGAGCACGGGCTCGACGATCGGGCCGTCGGCATCGAACGCCGTGAACGCGCCCATCTCCGTGGCCATGCGGATCAGGTCGCCATAGATCCCCGGGTCGCCCCCCGGCGGGATTGAGCCCGTCAGCACCAGCCACCCACCCGGCTGCAACCGTCGCCGCAGGCGTTCGTGCAGCTCATCGATCGCCGCGGGATCGAGCTGCGGGCCAGGCAGCAGCAGCTGCGTCGAGGTGTGCGTCGAGCGGTCCAGCACGGTGATGTTCGTGCGCGTCTCACCTGAGACATGCACAAAGTCGCAACCGATACCACTATTGAGCAGGTGTTGTTCGATCTGGCGGCCGCGCTGCCCCGGCGCCAGTCCGCAGGCGAACGCCTCGCACCCCAGGGCCTTGAGGCCACGTGCGACGTTGATGCCCTTGCCACTGATGTCGACACGCAGCGGCGCGGACACGCGGTTGGTATCGGCGAGAACGAGGTGCTCGACCTCTACGGTCTGGTCGAGGGCAGGGTTGAGGGTGACCGTGATGATCATTCGGGGGAGCTCCGGGTGAATCCCGTTACGTCGCAATCTTAGAAGTCTCTCCGGCCTCCGGCTAGCCCTCGCGTGCGGGCTCATGGATCACGCCCGGCGCTTCTGTTTGCCCGCTTGTAGCTCGCCTCGCTACCCTCGGGCCTGCCTCGAAGCACCGGTACGAGAGGAGCGGCGTGTGCCGCAGACCCTGAGCGTCATCAAAGCGGATGTCGGTGGCTGGGTGGGCCATTCGGCCATGCACCCGGACGTGCTCGCGCAGGCGCGGGAGGCGATGGCCGCCGCAACAGCGTCGGGGATGCTGCTCGACGGGCAGGCGCACTCGTGCGGTGACGACCTGTTCCTGGTGATGTCGCACATGCACGGGGTCGACCACGAGATCGTGCACCGGCTGGCGTGGGACACGTTCCGCGCCGGGACCGAGACTGCGAAGGGCCTCGGACTGTACGGGGCGGGGCAGGAC
Source organism: Chloroflexota bacterium (assembly GCA_037133575.1). Classification (GTDB taxonomy): domain Bacteria; phylum Chloroflexota; class Dehalococcoidia; order UBA2979; family UBA2979; genus RH-chloro-G1. Next base: position 810 of record JBAXNX010000061.1, on the reverse strand, counting down.
CTGCTGGCGGACGCGTTCTCCGGGAACATCCGCGGGATGGGGCCGGGCTCGGCGGAGATGGAGCTCGAGGAGCGCCAGTCGGAGCCGGTGATCGTGTTCATGGCGGACAAGACGTCGTCCGGGGCATTCAACCTGCCGCTGTTCAAGATGTTCGCCGACCCATTCAACACGTCCGGCCTCGTGATCGCGGAGTCGCTGCACCAGGGCTTCGGGTTCGAGGTGCATGACATCAAGGAGCACAAGAAGCTGATGCTGACCGCGCCCGAGGAGGTCTACGACCTGCTCGCGTTCATCGGGTCGCCCTCGAGGTATGCGGTGAAGCGCGTGGTCTCGCGCGCGACGGGCGAGGTCGCGGCGGTGTCGTCGACGGACAAGCTCTCGATGCTCGCGGGACGGTACGTTGGCAAGGACGACCCGACGCTGATCGTGCGCTGCCAGGGCAACTTCCCCGCGGTCGGTGAAATCCTCGAACCATTCACGACGGCGTGGACGGTCGAGGGGTTCATGCGCGGCTCGCACTACGGGCCGTGGATGCCGGTCGCGCAGCGCGACGCGCACTCGTCACGCTTCGACGGGCCGCCTCGGGTGGTCGCGCTCGGGTTCCAGCTGCACGAGGGCAAGCTCGGGATGTCGCGTGACCTGTTCGACGATCCGGGCTTCGACAACGCGCGCGCCGAGGCGAACCGCGTGGCGGATTACCTGCGCAAGCACGGGCCGTTCGAGCCGCATCGACTGCCGCTCGACGAGATGGAGTACACCTCGATGCCCGCGGTGGCGGCGAAAATCGGCTCGCGCTGGGTGGACTTGTAA
>JBAXNX010000060.1:0-7732 GCA_037133575.1 Chloroflexota bacterium | reverse complement strand
CCGCCTGGAGGCGCGCCTCGAGCGAGAACGCGTCGAACTGGCGCGTCTCGTTCGCGAGCATCTCATCCAGCTCGTCGCGATGCTCGTGCCTCGAGAGGCCGTCCGCAAAGCGGGGATCGGCGCTGAACTTCCAGTCCGCGCCATCGAGGACCTCGCACAGGCCGAACCACTGGTCGTCGTCTTCGACGGCGATCGCGATCCAGCGGTCATCGCCGGCGCACGGGTAGTAGCCGTGCGGCGCGAAGACGGCGTGGTCGTTGCCCTTCGGCTTCGCGATGCGGCCGTTGAGCGTGGCGTCCATGAACGGCTCGGGCAGCTGGCTCGCCTGCGCCTCCACCATCGACAGCTCGATGCGGCGGCCGCGGCCGGTGCGCTTGCGCTCGTGCAGCGCGGCGAGCATCGCAAGCTCGGCGTGCCAAGCGGTGGTGTAGTCGGCGAGGAACGGGGGAATGGTGCCCGGAGGGCCGCCCTTGTGTCCCGTGATCGCGGCGAGGCCGGAGTAGGCGATCGCGCCGGGGCCGAAGCCGATGTACTTGGCCTTCGGACCGTCGCGGCCGACCACGGACACGGCGCACAGGATGATGCGCGGGTTGATGTTCTGGAGCGTCTCCCAGTCGAGGCCCAGGCGGTCGAGGACGCCGCCCGCGAAGTTCTCGAAGACGATGTCGCACTTCTCGACGAGGCGCTTGGCGAGCTCGGCACCCTCGGGCTTCGAGAGGTTGAGCGCGGCCGACTGCTTGCTGAAGTTGTGGCTGTTCCAGCGACCGCTGCGGTTGATGCCCGGCTCGCCATCGGCAAACGGCGTAGTCAGGCGCATGCTGTCCGGGCGCGCACGGCTCTCGAGGCGGATCACCTCAGCCCCCATCATCGCCATCTGCGCGGTCGCCAGCGGGCCGGCGATCCACCACGTCAGGTCGAGGATGCGAATGCCTTCAAGTGGAAGTGTCATCGCATCACCTTTCTATGCGACCCCGGAGCGGTCGAGCCATATGATTTCTTCGTTCGAGAACCCGCCGGCCTTCAGCACCTCAGCGGTGTGCTCGCCGAGGAACGGGGCGCGTCCCTCCTGCATGATCGCCGCACCGTCGTAGCGGATCGGGCTGCCCGGCATGCGCCCCTGCTCGAGGCCCGGCTGGACCATCGGCACGAAGTACTTGCGGGCGATGAGCTGGTCGTCCACCAGCAGGTCGTCGATGCCGTTGGTCGGCAGCACCGGGTGGTGGCGCTCCTGCATGAGGCGCGCGATTTCCGCCTTCGGCATGCTCGCCGTCCACTCGTTGATGTGCGCGATGATCTCCTGCGCGTTCGTCCGACGGTACTCGAGGTCGAACATCTCCGGCTGCGTCGCCCACTCCGGGTTCCCCATCGCGTCGACGAGGTTGATCCACGCGGAGTCGGTCGACTGCGGGCCGGGCAGGCTCGCGATGTAGCCATCGGCGGCCTTGCCGGTCTGACCACGCACCGCAGCGGCCTGGTTGGCCGCGCCGCGCGGGTGCACGACGCCCTCGTACACGTAGGTGCTGAGGTACATGCGGAGGCTGTCCAGGAAGGTCTCCTGCTCGGAGACGTCGACCTGGCGGCCACCGCCTCCGGTGACCGCGACCATCGTCGCAGAGGCCGCCTGCACGCCGGCGGCGAAGTGGGTCAGGTGGGTGCCTGGGATCACCGGCGGCATCCCTAGCTGCTCGACGGGGCCGGGTACGTAGTAGCCGATGCCGCTCTGCGCGGTGACGACGATCTCGCTGTCGGCGTAGTCACGGTGCGGGCCGGTCAGGCCGAAGGGCGTGATGGCGGTGCAGACGAGGTCTTCCTTCGCCGCGCCCAGCGAGTCGTACAGCAGGCCCCAGCGGTCGAGCTCGGCGTAGGTGCCGCCCGAGATGACGATGTCCGCCTCGGCGGCGAGCCGCGCGAGCGCCTCGCGCCCGGCCGCGGACTCGAGGTCCAGCGTGATGCTCTTCTTGCCGCGATTCAGGTACGCGAAGAGGCCGCTCTGCTCCTTGTGCGGGACATCGCCCGGGAACGGGCCGACGCGGCGGGCCGGATCGCCCTCGATCGGCTCGACCTTCGTGACGTGCGCGCCGAGGTCGGCCAACAACTTGCCGCACATGCCGACGCTCAGCCGGGTGCCGCACTCGAGAACCGTCAGATCCTGCAATGCCTGAGTGGTCATTGGCTCTTCACCTGCTCGACGGAAGGGGGATTGAACACCAGGGCGACTGCCCGGACGCGAGCGTGACGCTAAAGCGCCAGTCCAGTTTGAGTCAAGTACGGGCCTAACGAGCGCCTCGCACCGTCCGCACGGCGGAATGCCGGCTACATACAGTGGAGGGGCCTTGCGGCCCCTCCACGTACTGGCACTCGTGCGCCGCTAGACGTTCTGGCCGCGCAGGCGCGGGTCCAGGATGTCGCGGAGGCCGTCGCCAGCGAGGTTCGCAGCCCACACCGTCGCAGTGAGCGCGATGCCGGGGAACACCCCGAGCCACGGCTGCTGGTACATGTACTGGATGACCTGGCCGCTGAGCATCGAGCCCCACGAAGGCTTGGGAGGCGGGACACCCCAACCCAGGAAGCTCAGGGACGCCTCGGCAAGGATCGCCTGCGCGAACACGAGCGTCGCGAGGACGATGACGACCGGGAGCAGGTTCGGGAGCACGTGGCGGACCGCGATGCGGAGCTTCGTTGCCCCGATCGACTCGGCCGCCTCGATGTACACCATGCCCTGCTCGCGGATCGCCGAACCACGGATGACTCGTGAGAGGCCGAAGGCACGCGATACGCCAAGGATCAGGACGACGGTCCAGAGGCCGGGACCGAACATCGCCACCGCGGTCAGGACGACCACGAGATACGGCAAGCTCAGCCAGGCGTCGACGATGCGCTGCAGGAGGAGGTCAAACTTGCCACCGAGCTGCACGGAAGTCAGGCCCATCGTGAGGGCGAGACCCAGCGAGATGAATGACGAGAAGCCACCGACGATGAACGCCACCTGCCCGCCGTAGAGGGTACGAGCGAACGTGTCGGCCCCCACGACGTCCGAGCCGAACCAGTGCAAGCTGCTCGGGATCGAGAGCGTATGCGCAGTATCGGTGGCGACATACGAATACGAAGAGATGACCGGCGCCAGGAACGACGCCCCGCCGATGATGATGAGAATCACGAAACTCACGGTCATCAGGCGCTTGCGAGCAAGGATGCGAAGAATCCGCTGGGCGCGGGTTCTCCGCTGGGGCATCGTGAATGAGACGGCGGCTGGTTCAGCGACGCTTTGCTGCATCATCGCGCTTGCTCCTTCTTACCAATCATTCGATACGTTCGATCGAGCGAGGACATCACTACCCTCGAGTCCGCATGCGCGGGTCGATCAGGCCGTATGTCAGGTCAACGGTGAGACTCGACAGCAGCACGATCGTCGCGATGAACATGTTCATGTCCATGGCCACGTAGATGTCGCGCTTGTTGATCGCGTCGTACAGGTAGTTGCCCATGCCGGGGATGTGGAAGATCTGCTCGATGATCACGGCCCCACCGAAGAGGAAGGGGACCTCGAGGCCCAGCAGGGTCACGACGGGGATCAGCCCGTTCCGCAGGCCGTGGCGGAAGATGACCGTTGTCTCCTTCAGCCCCTTCGCCCGGGCCGTGCGCATGTAGTCCTGGCTCATCACGTCGAGCATGGTCGCGCGCATGAGCCGGGAGATGCGGCCGATGCCGCTCAGCGCCAGCACGAACGCGGCGGGCAGCAGGATCCGGATGTTCGTATACGGATCGGTGAAGAGTCCCTCGTAATAGGCGGGTGGGCTGTAGCCGAGCTTCAGCGCTGGAACCACGAGGACGATCGCGCCGATCCAGAAGACCGGCAGCGACAGCCCCAGCACGGCGAAGGTGCGGAGCACCTGGTCAGCGAGACCTTCAGGTCGCGCCGCCGAGATCATGCCGATCGTCGAGCCGATCACAGCGGTCATGATCATCGACATTGCGCCCAACTCGAACGTAGTGGGCAGGCGATAGAGCACGTCCGTGATCACCGGACGGCCGCTGAAGAGCGACTTCCCGAGGTCACCTCGGAGCAGCTGACTGACCCAGCGCGCGTACTGTACGGGGATGGGGTCGTTCAGGTGCAGGGACTCGCGCAGCGCCGCCACCTTGGCCGGTGAGGCATCCTGCCCAATGATGGTCGCTGCATCGCCCGGGGCGAGCTGCAGCAGCGTGAAGACGATGATCGACACCAGCGTGATTGTGGGGAAGAACAGCAGGAAGCGTCGAAGCGCGTAACCGACCACGTTGCCCTCCTTGGTGGATGCGTCCATACGCATCCGACGCCCATCACGTAACGGTCACCCGCCGTTGCGTGGGGCCGGATCGCTCATTCGCTACTCGGTATATCGGTGGCGAGTATCGAATCCCGGATGCCGGCGGAGCGTTGCGCCAGTACCACGTTATTAGCCGATACGATTTGAAATTACAACTAGATCTGAGTGTGCCGGCACTTCGCCTGGGCGTTCCTGGAGCAAGAGAGTGTCCTCGCGCTCCAGCCGGACCGGTCGTATCCGAGCAAGGTGTCCCGGTTGTGGCCGTCCGGCATCCGGAGCCGGGCTGGCGAGACCGGGATAAGAGGGACGGCCGAGGGGGCCACTCAGGGAGCGGGCAACCCGCGACGGGGGTAGTCGACCTCCGTCCAGAACTGGCGAGATTTAAGCGCAACCTGCCTGTCCGGGGGCCTCGAGGCGCCTGATCACGTTCCGAGTAGGGTCGGAGCGCCGACCGGGTAGACGACTGCCTCAACGCCCGCAGAGCGGACGTTGAGGCAGTCGGTGTGCGCAAAACCCTGTCGCCTACGCGACTACCAGCTCTATGCGAGCCAGTAGAACGCGTCGCGGTAGTAGTTCTGGTAGTACATGGCGAGGTCGCCCTTCTCACCGTAGTTCTGGATCGCGGGGTCCCACGAGTGGGGCGTCGTCCCCTGCGGACGGTAGACGGCGTACGTCTGGTCGACGGAGCGGATCTGAAGCTGGTCCGAGAACTGCTTCGCGTCCTGAGCGCCCTTCGCGGCCTGGAACTGCGCCAGGAGCTTCTGCGAATCGTCGTCGGCAACGTCCGAGTGGTTGCGCGAGGAGCCCTTCAGCAGGCGGTCGGCCAGCTGCTGGGTGATGCGGTCCAGGTTGTCCGGCCCGTAGAGCAGGTCGTCGTACTTGCCGATGTAGGCCGAGGACAGCCAGTTGTTGTACTCGTAGATCTTGACCCCTTGCGGCGGACGTCGCACACCCTCGGTCGCTCACGATGCCCGCAGTATCGATACGCGATGTGTTGTACGCAATCGGATTTCGCGTGCGATCGCCGCGTGCACACACCTCGCACGACTGCGCTCGATCACGCCGGCGCGCAACGTGTGCATGCGTGGATCGGGATCGTCGGCTGACCGAGGAACACCAGTGATTCACTGGTCGATCGGGGATCGACTCGTATGCCATTCGACATGAATGATCGCTGCGCCGCAGGTAGGGATCAGCGTCACCGATGTTGCGAGACATTCACATCGTTATCGATGTTGTATTACGACGATCCCATACGAATCGTGATGAGATCCGTACATGCGTTATCGAGGAAGCACGAGTGTGATGCGGACGATCACGCGCGGCGCGGCGTGTTCAGGAGACGTTGAGCGCGACGACATCACCGGCGACCACACGCTCGACGAGCTTCGTGACGTCGAGCGCCCAGCGTGCAAGCGGCGACGCGATCGTGCCGTCGGCGGCGATCACGACCATGCCGGGCGTGGTGTCGACGAGGTATGCGCGCATCACCTCGCGATCGCGCTGGAGCAGCACGCGCGTCACGCCGGTGCCATCGAGCTGCGTATGGTTCTCCTCGGCGGAATATTCGGTGATCAGCGCGAGCGTGAAACGGGCCCCGTGATCGCGCTGCCACGCGACGAAGTACGGCACGAGCTCCTCGCAGCGCACGCAGCGCGGATCGACGAACGCGAGCAGCACCGGCAGTCCTGCGGCGAGGAGCGAGTCGAGCGACGTGGTGCCGCCCTCGAGCGCGTCGAGCGTGAACGAGGGTGCGGACACCCCGACCGGCAGTCCGCCGACCGGCATCACGCGCGGCCGGTACGTCGGGGCGGGCCCGCCGTTCGGTGCTCCGGTCGGGGCGGTGACCACCTCGATCGGCGCGAGGTGGAGGCGCTGGCGCATGGCCGGCGCGAGCAGCACCTCGCGCGCGCCGACGACGGAGCAGGCCGCGGCGACGATCACGAACGCGGTCGGGATCACCGTCAGACCGAGCGACACCGCCTCCGGGTTCGTCGTCGCGCGGAGCAGCACGGCGGCGGCGATCGCCATCATCGTCACGTTGCGGACGATCGTGCTCGCGCCGATCGGGCCCCTCGACACGTCGCCGAAGCACCCGCAGTCCGGGCGGCGGCCCAGCGCGAGGTTCGCGACGACACCGGCGGTGAACGCGCCCAGCAGCACGAGCGCGCCGACGGCGCCCCACGTGGCCTGCCGTGTCGTCAGCAGCCAGCCCGCGAGTACCAGCTCGGCGAACGGGACGAGCGCCGCGACCGGTGCGACGAGGCGCGCGGGGATGCCGAAATCGCGGACCGTATCGACGAACGCCTCGCGGCCGAGGAGCTTCAACGTCGCGGCGACGACGAACATGCCGGCGAGCAGCACGCGAAGACCGAGCACCAGCCATGCCATGAGCGTCCCCCGCTGCCACGCGCCGCAGCCAGCGGCATCACGATCCAGCCGCGCGCGAGCATCCGCCTCGGAGGCTACGCCGGCTCCGCCTGCGCCACGGGGAGGCCGGGCCGCGGGCGCATCGTTGACGCGGCGTCGCTGTCGTGGATGCGGGGCGCGAAGATCGCGCCGAGAAGCGCGAGGCCGCTCGCGGCGATGAACGTGGCGTGGAACGCCGGCACCAGCGCGCCACCCGTGAGCGCTTGCGCGTTCGGCGGCAGGAAGATCGCCAGCACCGTCGCGAGGACCGCGACGCCGACCGCGGAGGCGGTGCGCTGGAGCGCGTTCATGATCGCCGAGGCGCGGCCGGTGTCGGCGGGCGCGATCCTCGCGAGTGCGGCGGCCTGGTTCGGCAAGATCACGCACGACATCGTCAGGCCGAGCGCGTACATGAGGATGCGCAGCGTCCAGAGGCTGGTGTGCTCATCGACGAGCGTGAGGCTCAACATCAGCAGGGCCATCACGGTCTGGCCCGACGCCATCAGGCGGCGCGGGCCGATGATCGGGTAGAGCCGCCCGATGACCTGCGATCCGGTCATCACACCGACTGCCTCGGTGAACGTCGTGAGTCCCGACTGGAACGGCGTCGCGCCATGCGCCTGCTGCAGGAACAGCGGCATGATGAACAGCATCCCGAGCCATGCCATCGAGGTGAACCCGGCGGTGGTCAGCATCGATCGGAACAGCCGGTCCTTCAGCAGTCGCAGCTGCAGCATCGGCTCCGCGCGGTTCAGCTCGACCCAGACGAGCGCGGTCAGCGTCGCGACGGCGATCAGCCCGGAGCCCCACGCCCTCGGCGAGCCCCAGCCCACGGCGGGCCCCTGGCTCAACGCGAACAGGAACATGCCGAGGCCGGTCCCCGCGAGCAGGAACCCGGGCACATCGAACCCGCCCGCGCGCGGCTCGCGATGCTCCTCGAGCAGCAGCGCGCCGACGACGATCGCGAGCACGCCGATCGGCAGGTTGAGGTAGAACACCCAGCGCCACGACGCGAC
>JBAXNX010000059.1:0-7769 GCA_037133575.1 Chloroflexota bacterium | reverse complement strand
AGACCGTCGAGGCGATCTCGCCGCTCGGCGTGATCACCACGTCGTGGTACTCGCCACCCTCGACCGTCGCGCCCGGTGCGACGAGCGCACGCTGCAAGCGCACACCAGTGAGGTGCGCGCCCTCGCCCACGACCACGTCGGGGCCGAGCACGCAGTCGGTGAGCTGCACGTTAGCGCCCAGCAGCACCGAGCCCTGCAACTGCGATCGCACGATGTTCTTGTCGTCGCCCTCGGAGTTCGCGCCGTTCGAATAGGCCACGGCCGGCAGCTCCGCGAGCAGCGCCGTCTGCGCGGCGAGCAGGCCGACCAGCGAGCCGCCGTCGAGCCACTGACCGTCGAACGCCGCCCCACCGACCGAGGCGCCCTCATCGAGCAGTGCCGCGATCGTGGCGGTCAGGTCGGACTCACCCTTCGGATTGATGATCGGGTTCGTGCGCAGCCGCTCGATCACGAGCGGGCGCAGCATCCACACCGCGACGCACGCGAGGTTGGAGCGCGGGTTCGCCGGCTTCTCCTCCAGCGCGATCACGCGCTCGTGCTCGACCACCGCGATGCCCATCTCCTTCGGCCGGTCGGTCACCGCCAGCGGCAGCCAGGCCACGCAGTCACTCGCCTGCCACGTCGCGAGCTGCGCTCGCAGATCGGCGTCCGCGCCTCGCAGCACGGTGTCCACGGCAAGTACGACCACGTCCCGACCATCGAGGGCGTCCCCGACGCTGATCACGGCGTCGCCGGATCCCTTCGGCGTGGGCTGCTCGGCGATGGTCACGGTCGACCCCGCGGGCGCATTGTCGAGCGCGCACTGCGCGGTCAGCGGGTCAGCCCCGCCGACGACGACGACAAGTTCCGAGAGGCCCATCTGCGCGAGCAGATCGAGGCCATACGAGACCAGCGGCCTGTTCAGCAGCGGTACCAACGACTTTGGGAGCGTAGGAGTCAGCGGGCGCAGCCGCGTGCCCATTCCACCGGTCAGCAGCACCCCCAGCGGTGCTTTCGAGCTCGTCACAGGCGCGTTTCCTTCCGCCAACCTACCCCTCAGCAGGCTAGCCGCGACGAGTGTACGAGGGGTGTACGACTAGCGGGAGGCCGTCACAACGGCGCGTTGAGAGGCGGGGCCAATGGCCTCACAATGGCGCTGTGACGTCCCCTCCTCCCCCGTCCCCCTCCGTCCGCGAGGTCGTGCGTCCCGCGCAGGACGCCGACCTGGACTCGCTTTACCACCTCGTCCTCCTGGACGACGACGATCACTCCTACCCGTATGTCATCGAGATGCTCGCCCGCGTCTTCGGCTATGCGAAGGAAAAGTCGTACGCGCTGGCCTGCATTGTCGACAGCGAGGGGCGCGTGACGCTCGAGACTGCCAGTCATGATCAGGTCACGCGTCACCAGTCGCAGATCCACAGCTTCGGGGCCGACCCGCGCATCGAGCGCTGCCATGGCTCGATGTCTGCAATTGTCGAGCGCGCCCCATGACCAACCCAAACGGTGACGCGTTCAACCTCGCCACCATCTGCCTCGAGCAGCACGCGACCGATCCGTCGAGCGCGCACCGCACCGCCTTCACATTCATCGCGGCCGATGACTCGCAGTCGTGGACTTACGCCGCAGTGTGGGCCGAGGTACAGCGCATCGCTCGAGGTCTGCTCGCGCATGGACTGACGCCCGACGAGCGCGTGCTGATCCGCCTGCCCCACTCACCGCAGTACGCGTTCGCCTTCTTCGGCGCGAACGCCGCTGGTCTCGTCCCCATCCCCGCCTCCCCGCAACTGACTGACGAGGAGGCGCGCTTTCTCGCCACCGACTCCGAGGCGTCCGCGTTGATCACGACACCCGCGGGCCTGCTCGATGGCTTCACCGGCCTCGTGTTGCTTGAGGACGACCTGGCGCGCATCGACGGGCCGGGGCCGCTCCCGGTTACCCACGCCGAAGATCCCGCGTACATGCTCTACACCAGCGGTACGACTGCCCGTCCGAAGGGTGTGCTGCACGCCCAGCGCGTGCTCCGTGCCCGCGAGTGGATGCGCGGCGATGCGTGGCAGGGGCTGACGTCGGACGACGTGACCCTGCACGCCGGCACGCTGAACTGGTCGTACACGCTCGGCGTCGGGCTCATGGATCCGTGGTGCGCCGGTGCGCACGCCATTCTCGCTGCCAGCGGCGTCACACCCGCGCAGTGGCCGACGTTGATCGCGCAGCACGGCATCACCGTGTTCGTCGCCGTCCCGACCGTGTATCGCCAGCTGCTGAAGTACGGCCGCCCCGAGGACGTGAACCTCGAGACGTTGCGCCACGGCCTCTGCGCCGGCGAGGCGCTGCCCAACTCCGTGGCGTCCGAGTGGGACCAGCGCGTCGGCGTCCCGCTCTACGAATCCCTCGGCATGACCGAGGTCAGCACCTATATCTCCAGTGGCCCCGGCGTCCCCACGCACGAGGGCTCGCCCGGTCGCCCGCAGCCCGGCCGCCGCGTCGCGATCCTCCCCGAGGATCCAACAGACGGCGACGTACCGCTGCCGCAGGACGGCACGCCGGGGCTGCTCGCGATCCATCGCAGCGACCCCGGCCTGATGCTCGGCTACTGGCATCGCCCCGCCGAGCAAGAAGCGGCGATGCGTGGTGAGTGGTTCACGGGCGGCGACCGCGCCGCCATCGACAGCGACGGCTACGTCTGGTTCCACGGCCGCGCCGACGACGTCATCAAGTCGTTCGGCTACCGCCTCTCACCCGTAGAGATCGAAGACGCCCTCGCGACCTACCCCGGAGTCGCGGACATCGCGGTGGTCGGCCACACGGTCGACGCCGAGAAGACGCTCGTCACCGCATGCATCGTCGCCGAGCCGAATGTGAACCTCGAGGAGGCCGCGCTGCGCGCCCACGCCGCGCTGCGCCTCGCCGGCTACAAGCAGCCACACGAGTACCGCTTCGTCGATTCGCTGCCTCGCACCGCGAACGGCAAGCTGCAGCGGACAGTGCTGGTTTCGCGCCTCCGCGCCGAATAGCTCGCTGCTAGACGCACTTCGCAATCAACGGCGTGTCCGCTGGCAGCTCGCCGTTCGGGAATGACGCGAGGAACGTCGCATTCACGGTGCTGTTGGACGTGCCCGGCACGTAGATCACGAACGTCCCGTTCGAGACGGACCACAGCGCCATCGTCGAGACGGGACAGCCCGTCGCCGTGACCAGCTGTTGCACAGTGCCGCCGGTATAGACGATCAGCCCGAACCCACCACTGGGCGGCACCGCGCCAGCAGCGAGTGCGCCGACGCGCTGACGTACGCCGAGCACAAGGCCCTGCGTGGCCATACCACCAACCGAGTCGGTCGCTTGCACGGTGAACGTGGCCACATCGGTAAACACCGGCGTGCCCGTGATCCGCCCCCACGACTCAAGGCGCAGTCCTGGCGGCAGAGCCCCCGACGCCACCGTCCACGAGTACGGCCCCGTACCGCCCGTCGCATACAGCTGGTAGCCGTACTCAGCCCCGGTGACCCCGCCAGGCAGCTCGGCAGCCGGGATCGAGATCGATGAACCGATGCTGAGCATCAGTTGCTGCGTCGCGAGCTGCCCACCGCTGTCTCTGACCTGCAGCGTGAACGTCGCCGCTCCCACGCTGGCCGTGCCACTGATCAAACCCGTTGGGCTGTCCAGTGAGAGACCGCCCGGCAGCGTGCCATCGATCACCATCCAGTTGTACGGAGGCACGCCTCCGTACACGTTCACGGTCTGGGCATACGCGACGCCGGGCTGCGGATTGGGAAGCGAGGTCGTCGCGATCGGCGGCACGTTCGAGGCGATCGTGACTGTGAATGCCTGCGTCGCGACGCGCGTGGCAGCGTCTGTCACCTGGACCGTGAACGTCCAGTCCCACCATTCCATGGTGTCCCACTGATCAGCCCCGTGCCGCTGTCGATCCCGATGCCCTCGGGAGTCGCACCGCTGATCACACTCCACGAGTAGGGCGGCGTCCCACCCACCACCGCAACCATCTGCACGTAGGCCACGTTCGTCAGGCTCGATGGCAATGAGGTGGTCGTGATCATCAGCGCCTGTACCGGCGTCACGGTCGCGGTGGCTGTCACAGTCGCAGTAGCAGTCACAGTCGCGGTAGCAGTCACTGTGGGTGTCGCGGTGCCCGTCGACGTCGGTGTCACGGTCGCAGTGCCTGTTGGCGACGACGTCGCCGTGGCCGTACCGGTCGAGGTGGCCGTCGCGGTCGAGCTCGCGGTACCCGTTGCGGTCGCGGTGCCCGTGCCCGTGCTCGTCACCGTCGTCGTTGCGGCGTCCACCTTGGTCGCTTCGAACGGTGGCGCGCCGCCCACCGCGAGCGAGACGACCATCACAGAGAGCGCCGCAGCAATCACGGCGCGAGCGAGAGCAGGAGTCATGCCAGGAACCTTCCTCGGGAGCAGAGCCCCGAGTGTCAGCCGCAATGGTTGAGGCAACCTGCTGAACGCGTGACGAGCCGTCGAGGAGAAATGATCATCGGATTAGCACAAGTGTTTCACGTGAAACAAATTGATCAGGCTCGTGAGCATCGAGCCGAGCTGGCTCGCACGAGCACCCGCGCTACCATCGCCCGCATGCCTCACCCGTCCGTGAATCCCCCCACCGCCGTCACTCCCGAGCGGCCCGCCCCAGGCGCGGCAGCGGAGGAGGTCACGCGAAGCATCGAGGACTTCCTCCCGCCCTATCGCGTGATCCTCCACAACGACGACGTGAACTCGATGGAGCACGTCATCCACGCCCTGCTCGACAGCGTCCCGGAGCTCGACCAGGCGCGCGCCGAGGAGGTGATGATGGAGGCCCACTCGAACGGCAGCGCCGAGGTCATCCGCTGCCCCCTCGAACGCGCGGAGCTCTACCGCGACCGCCTCGAATCCTTCCGCCTCACCGCCACCCTCGAGAAGGCCTGACCCCTTTATCCGCCTCGTCGCCTCGAATATCCTGACCGCTCACCCAGCCACACGCTCCCACGAGGTGGACCCATGTATCGAGCACAACTGGTCGGCGCGACCGGCTACGGCGGACTCGGGATTCTCGAGCTGCTGCTTGGCCACCCGGACTTCGAGGTGTCATCCCTCGTCGCCCGTGACGACGCCGGCAAGCGCATCGACGACGTCTACCCGCACCTCACTGCCCGCTGCGACCTGATGGTCGAGGCGCCCGACGCGGCGGACATCGGCGGCAACGCCGACATCGTGATCTTCGCGACGCCCGACCGCGTCTCGATGGGGTATGCCGCCGGGCTCGCTGACCGGGGCGTGCGCTTCATCGACTACTCGGGCGACTTCCGCTTCGCCACCACGCAGCACTACGCCGAGTACGCCGCCGCGCACCCGGGCATCTCAGACCCGACGCATCCGGTTGAGTCGTTGCTCAGCCGCGCCGCGTACGGCATCCCGGAGCTGTTCCAGTCGAAGGTCGCGGACGCGGCGATCGTGGGGAACCCCGGCTGCTTCGCTGCCGGGATGATCATCGGCCTCGCGCCGATGTTCGCCGATAAGCTCGTCGAGGAGGGTCGAGTGACCGTCGACGCGATCACGGGTTCCAGCGGCGCGGGCAAGAAGCCTGCTCCTATCCAGCACTTCCCCCACCTCAACGACAACGTGATTCCGTACCGCGTCTTCAACCACCAGCACGTGACCGAGACCGAGCAGACGCTGGGTGCGCTGCAGGGCTCGAAGGCCACGGTCGACTTTGTGCCGCAGGTGATCGGCGCCACTCGTGGCATCCTGTGCTCGATGCACGTCGCGCTGACTCGCCCGATCACGCGCGAGCAGATCCTCGACCGCTACCGCGAGTACTACGCGGGCCAGCCGTTCGTGCGCATCATCAACACGCCGCCAACGCTGAAGAGCACCGCCGGGTCGAACTACATCGACATCTCGGCAGTGGTCTCACCGGACGGGAAGCGTGCCGTCATCATCTCGAGCATCGACAACCTGCTCAAAGGCCAATCTGGCACGGCGATGCAGAACATCAACATCATGTTCGGCCTCGACCCGAAGGCCGGTCTGGACCGCGGGCCGATCTACCCGTAGCCGCCGCATCGAGGTGACTCGAACGTTGGAAGCGTGCCTGACGGCGCGCTTCTGCGTTACTGGGCGACGAGGATCAGCGCGTCGCGCCCTGCGACGGTGACCACACCGCGCGCGGGTGCGCCGGTATTCACATCGGGATCCTGCGTGCCCTGTAGCCGGCGCAGCGTCATCCCAGGTGCAAGCTGATCGAGGTCAAACGAGGCAGACGTCGTGCTCCCGTTGACGAGCACAACGCCGCGCTCGAACCGCCGCACGAAGCGATCTGCTCCGCCTTCTACAAGCCGTGCGGAGTCCAGCCACACCGACCCGGACTCGGATCCCACGAGCATCGCCACGCTCGCCTGCATGTCATCAGCACCAGCCACGAACGCAAGTGAGTACGGGCGCCACTTCCCATCTACGATCACGTCCTGCATGACCGCGTCCTTGCCGAGTCGAAACGACACGCGCGACGGAACCTGGCTATAGCGAGCGTCGATCGCTCCGTAGGCCGGCTCGGCGCGCACCTGGAACTGCAACGTGTATTCGCGCCCTCGCACAAGTCGCACCGGTGCGAAACGGACCTCTATATCGGCGTCGTCGGGGTCAGCCGCGAGACCGCCGAGCGTCACGCGGAGTGAACCACCACCAGCGGCGGCCTGCGTCGTGTCTCTCGACAACGTGGCGGTCGCACCATGCGCCGTCGCCAGCGTCGCACCAGCGAGATCTGCGTCGAAGGTTCCGTTCGACAGCAAGTTCGGCGTGGTGCTCGCGAGATCGAGGCGTTGCGCTGGGGCGGTCGGCGCTCCGAGGTAGTGCGGGCTGCGATTGGGGCCAGCGAACAGCTCGTCGAGCTCAGCGAACGGGATATTCCGCTCGCGATCGATGTAGTTGCACTGCGGCGAGCCAGCTTCGTTGGTGGAGAGATACGCGAAGTGCCCATCGCCGAGCAGTGCCACGCCCAGCGCGAGCCGGTATTTCCAGTTGGTACCGGTGTCCTGAGCCACGCAACGTGTGAAGGCCTGGGTTGTCTCCTTGAGTTGGAGGTACGACACGTGGGGCGCACGGCCCTCAGCGATCCAGTACTGGTAGCGCTGATACGCGGACGAGAACTGCTCCCAGTGATGGAAGTCGGGGAACGATTCGTTCTCGATGCCGTTCGCAAATGCGAAGTCTCGGCTGTACTGCGATCCCGTCCCCTCGCTGATCAGCAGCCGTTGATCGCCGACGAGCGTGCGCAAGGCCTGCTGGAACTCCACCATCCCCAGGCCGTACGAGCTCACGCCGCCGAGGTAGCCGCTGTCAGCCACCCCATCGTTGTTGCAGTCCACACGCCGCGGGCCGCCGTTCTCCGACGTCGGCGCCTCGAACCGCTCGACGTCGAACTGATAGCCATCGAGCCCCGCGAGCAACCCGCCCGGCTGCAGGTAGCCAGCCAGCGCCTGTGCCAGCGCCTCGATCGTCCGTCGTCCCTGGGGATCCCGAGGCGCTTCGCGGCAGAAATTGAGGTGCCAGTTCAGGATCGTGCCACCCCATAGCACCCGCGCGTGGGCGGCGACCTTCGCCTTGCCAGCCTCGAACGTGCGAGATGTCGAGCCGTACATGCCGCGCTGGACGGTGACTCGTGTCCCGCTGACGGCGGTCACACGCATCTGCTCGACCTGCGCGTAGTCAGGACGACCGTCTGCACCGAGTGCGACTACCTGCACGTCGTCGTTGACGCGGATCGCTCCGGCATCCGCGATCGTGAGG
>JBAXNX010000058.1:0-7777 GCA_037133575.1 Chloroflexota bacterium | reverse complement strand
GCGAGCAGCAGCGACAGCAGCCGCGGCCACGGGGCGTCCTCGAAGGGGCGGAGGTCGGGGGCGGCGCGGACGCGCCAGCGCTTCCCACTCGAACCTTCGAGGAGGCGGTCGGCATGCTCGAGTGTGGTCATCGGACGGTGGCCTCGCAGCCAGGGAGTGCACTCAGTATGCGGCCACGGGGCCGCGGCGTCGTGCCCCAGCTTTTAGTCAATGGACGGCGCGAACCAGCCTCGCGGCCACCGTTCGGAGGACGCTAGTTCCCGCCCTTTCGGGGTCAGTTCCCACATCCCCCGCGGACTATCAGCGCGGAGGTATCCGCTTTCGCGCAGACGGTTTCGGGCCCACGCCACCCGGTTTTCCCAGCGGCTTTCGCCGGTCGCTACGGTCACGTGGTCGTCCGGGGAGAGCTCGGACGCGAGCCATTCGCCGATTCGACGAGTGACTGCTGATTTCGATGCCCGCCCCTCGGCCTCCGAAAGCGCGCGAATGATGAGGGCGTAGTAACGAGCGTCTGGAATTGCTTCACCCGTTCGTTCGGGCCGAATCTTGGGGCTGGCTGGCATTTCAGAGACCTCTGTTCTTGGGCGGTCCGCTTCAGCGGCGGTGAGTACCTTGGCGAGCGCGGAATCGACGGTGTCTTCGAGGGGGATTGCCCAGCGCTGCAGCCGTTGAAAGTTGTCCTCACTGATTCGAATGACTGGCATCAGGACACCTCCTTATCCAATGTTTCCTTGTTACAAGGTAATAAGAAGGTTTAAGGGCGTCAATATGCCCGACTTATGGTACCTTGGTACCAAGGTAATAGGAGGTGCGTGATGGCTGAGGCGATGGCGGTCGAGCGGGTGCAGCTTGGGGTGCGGATGGAGAAGCGGCTGGTGAAGGTGCTGAAGGCGCTGGCGGAGTTCGAGGGGCTCACGCTGGGCGCGGAGCTCGAGAAGATCGTGTTGCACTCCTTCGAGCCGCTTGAAGGGCAGGAGGGCGAGTGGGCCGCCTCGCCGCACGGGAAGCGGGCGCTGGCAGCGCTGGTGGACCTGAAGCGCGTGTACGGGCTCGATGAGGGCGAGGCGCACTCGGAGCGGGCGTGGCTCGCGGGCGATGAGGCTGCCGAGGCGTGACGTGGGTCGAGGTGTGCGCAGCGGTGCATGCGGCGCTGCCGGGCGTCGAGGTGAGCTCGTCGTACGGGACCCCGGCGCTGAAGGTGCGCGGGAAGATGCTGCTGCGGGTGTGGCCGGATGAGCCGGACGTGCTGGTGGTGCGGCTGACCGACCTCGACGAGCAGGAGGAGCTGACGGCGACGGAGCCGGAGACGTTCTTCATCACGCCACACTATGCCGGGTATGCGGCGGTGCTCGTACGGCTTGGCGGCATCGAGGCGGGCGAGCTCGCGGAGCTGGTGACGCCGGCGTGGCGCGGGTACGCCTCGAAGGCGCTGCTGGCGGAGCTCGACGCTCGCTAGCTCGACGACACTATTCGCGGAAGCAACGTTCGAGGAGGGCCGCATGGAGCCGATCTCGCCGAAGGACTTTGGGACGCTGCCGGGCACCGAGGATTGGCGCGTGATCAGCGATGGCGCGAACGCGTACTTCCGCACGGGCTCGATGGCGGCGGGGGCGCGGCTGGTGCACGCGATCAGCGAGCTGCCCGATGTCGATGCGCACGCGCCGGCGGTCGATGTGCTGCGCGACGGTGTGACGGTGCGCCTCGTCACGTACACCGACGACTACTACGGGATGACCGACCGCGACCTGGAGCTGGCGCGGCAGATCTCGACGGCTGCGCGCGCGCTGGGGTTCGTGGCAGAGCCGTCGAAGGTGCAGTCGTTCGTCGTGTGTGTGGGCGCGCTGCAGCGCGAGGACGTGATGCCGTTCTGGCAGGCGGTGCTGGGCTAAGAGCGGCGGCGCGAGAGCGCGAATCAGGATCTCGTCGATCCGCTGGGACGTGGGCTGCCCTTCTGGTTTGAGCAGATGGACGAGCCATCGAGGTGATGGTGGCGGGGCGATCCACGTGTCGGCGTGGGTGCCGATCGAGGAGGCGCCAGCGCGCATTGCGGCGGCGCTCGCCGCAGGCGGTCACATGGTGCGCGATGAGTTCGCGCCGTCGTGGTGGACGCTCGCTGACGCCGCAGGCAACGAGTGTGACATCGGCACGATCGAGGGAAGAGGGTAGCGCGGAACTAACCGCCGCCGAGTGGAGAACTAGCCCAAAACGTAAGCCACTCCGCGCGCCAAGCACGCAGCTGGCTTTCGCCGAATTCCGTTCGGAAATCAGGCACTTCACGTGCTAACTCGAACCACGATTTCCACTCAGCTAGTAGCCGTTGTCGCTCTACTGAACCGATCGTTTCGTGTACCAGTTCTGCGAGTCGAGCGGTGTGCGTGAAGAAGGCGGTGAATGGGTGGACGTTCGGATCTTCACTCTCGTTCGGGGGCGCTGTGCGCCCAACTCTCAAGTGCTCGAGGGCTTCCCAGAATATGGACAGGTCGGTGTCTCGCACTGACATTTTCAACATGATGACGCCGAGTGTCGTTTGGGAATACGGATGATCTTGTCGTCCCAGTGCCTCCCACGCGTAGTCATGCGCCAAGTTGAGATTGTTCGCGTCGGCTTCTAATAGGGCGCGTTGATCCCAATACCGAGCGTTCCAATGGAACGCGTCGAGAATCGATGCGTAGACGGTACGCGCGAGATCATAGTCGCCTAGTAAGCGGCTGATGAAACGCCGCTGCATTAGCCCGCTCGCGATGAGGAAATGTGCGTCGCGCCGTTGCATGGTGGTCATTGTCACGTGGTCACCCAGGATGACGTAAGGCCTATCCGCGAATGTATCGAAGAAGATTCGGTGCCAGATTCCGGGTGTCGAGGACGCTGCGTAATACTCCATCTGTCCAAAGACGAAGTTAAGGTCGTTTGTCGACTGCAATCGCTCTGCAAAGCCGTGCAAGTGGACAACTTGTACAGGTGCCGATGCTTGCGGCGGATCGACAAAATGGTCATAGCCTATGAACGACTCGATCGGAACGCCTTTTGTGATTGCAGCCCGCTCGAGAACGTCATCGGTATTCAGAGTGAAAATCCGACGCCAAGGCAGTGACATGATCTTGCCCTGCCATGTCGGCTTGCAGTTCACAAACCGATCACGGTAGTAGCGGGCGAGGTCACGTCCATCGCCGGTCAGTGCCTGGCTTCGAACGATTTCGTCGTGAACGAGATGGATCGGAACTGGAGAAGGGATCCCGGTAAGGTCGATTCTGAATTCGTTGGCGAGCTCTTTTGCCAATGCCTCGCCGAGCGGGAGCGCCACATTGTTCGCGCTGGTCGCGCCCGCGCTCGCACCCGCGCCTGTAAGCAGATAGTAGCCACCAAGCTGGAAACCGCGAATGAGTGCTTCGCGGACATCGGTAGCAAGCTGCTCTAGCACCCCGTCTTACTCCGTCCAGCGGCGGAAGATCAGGCTGCTGTTGTGGCCGCCGAAGCCGAGGCTGTTGGACATGGCCCAGTCGATCTGGACGTCGCGCGCGCCTTCGGGGACGTAGTCGAGGTCGCAGTCGGGGTCGGGGATGGTGAGGTTGCGCGTGGGGTGCACACGCTGGTCTCGAATGCTGAGGACGGCGACGGCGGCTTCGATGCCACCGCAGGCGCCGAGGGTGTGACCGGTCATGGACTTGGTGCTGGGCATCGGGATGCTGCCCGCGTTCTCGCCGAAGACGAGCTTCACGGACATGGTCTCGAACTTGTCGTTGAGCGGCGTGCTGGTGCCGTGCGGGTTGATGTAGTCGATGTCGCTCGGCAGGATGCCGGCCTTCTTCAGCGCGACCTGCATCGCGCGCGCTGCGCCCTCGCCATCCTCGGACGGCTGCGTGACGTGGAACGCGTCGGCGGACTGACCGTATGAGACGAGCTCCGCGAGGATGTTCGCGCCGCGCGCCTGTGCGAACTCGAGCTCCTCGAGCACGAGCAGGGCTGCGCCCTCACCGAGCACGAAGCCGTCGCGCTCGAGGTCGTACGGGCGGCTCGCGTGCTCCGGGTCGGCGTTGCGCTTGGTGCTGAGCGCACGCAGCGCGCTGAATGCGGCGATGCCCATGCGCGTGATCGTGGCCTCGGCGCCGCCAGCGACCATCGCGACGGCGTCGCCGCGGCGAATCACTTCGAGCGCGGTGCCGAGGGCGTCCGCGCCGGAGGCGCAGGCGCTGACGGTGTTGTAGTTGGGGCCGCGCAGGCCGTACTGGATGCTGACCTGGCCGGCGGCCATGTCGGGGATGAACATCGGGACGAGGAAGGGCGAGACGCGGTTCGGGCCCTTCTCGAAGAGCGTCTGGAACTGCTCCTCGAGCGTGGCGAGACCGCCCATACCGGCGCCGATCATCGAGCCGATCTTGTCGGCGTGCGTGGCGATGTCGAGGCCGGACTGCGCGAGTGCCTCGCCAGCGGCGGCGATGGCGAACTGCACGAAGCGGTCGGTGCGCCGCGCCTCTTTACGGTCCATGAAGTTGAGCGGGTCGAAGTCGGGCACTTCGCCCGCGACCTGTGAGTCGAGGTCGGCGACGTCGCAGAGGGTGGTGTTACGGATGCCGTTGGCGCCCGTGAGCATCTGCTTCCAGTTGTGCTCGGCGCCGACGCCGAGGGCAGTGACCATGCCGAGGCCTGTGATCACGACGCGCTTGGGTGCGTAGGTCGGGAGGGTCCAGGTGGTCATCTCGTGTGCTCCTCGATGGTGCGTGGGGTACGCGGTGATTCTCTGTCTCGGTGATTCTGGCGGTGCGCTCGCTTACGCGGTGACTAGGCGTCCCAGTGGGAGAAGACGATGGAGGAGTTGTGGCCGCCGAGGCCAACACTGGTGGACATGGCGTTGCGGATGGTGCCGCGGCGCGCGCCCTCGATGACGTAGTCGAGGTCGCAGTCGGGGTCAGGTGTCGTGTAGTTGATGGTGGGCGGGACGATCTGGTGGTAGCAGCTGAGCGCGGCGACAGCAGCCTCGACGGCTCCGGCGGCGCCCATCATGTGTCCGGTCATCGACTTTGTGCTCGACACCATGAGGCGGTCGGCGTGCTCGCCGAAGACGGTGCGGATCGCGCGTGACTCGACGCGGTCGTTCAGGGGTGTGCTGGTGCCGTGCGCGTTGATGTAGTCGATCTCTTCGATCGATACCTCGGCGCGCTTCAGTGAGCGCTGGATCGCGCGCATCACGCCACGGCCATCCTCGGCGGCGGCGACCATGTCGAACGCGTCGCTCGAGGTGCCTGCGCCCTTCCACTCGGCGTAGATGCGTGCACCTCGTGCCTTGGCGTGCTCGAGCTCTTCGAGGATGAGCACGCCCGCGCCTTCGGAGATCACGAAGCCGTTGCGGTTGAGGTCGAAGGGGCGACAGGCCTTGGTGGGGTCTTCGTCTTCGGCGAGTGCGCGCATCGACTGGAAGCCGGCGTAGAAGATCGGGCGCAGGGGTGCCTCGAAGCCGCCCGCGATCATCACCTCGGCGTCCCCGCGCGCGATGATCTCGCCCGCCTCGCCGAGTGCGGCACCACCGGTCGCGCAGGCAGCGGTGACGGCAAAGTTCGGGCCGTCCGCGCCGAGCTCGATCGCCACGAGGCCGGTCGCGGTGTCGGAGAGCATGGTGGTGATCAAGAAGGGGCTGACGCGGCGCGCGCCCTTCTCCTCCATGACGTGCTGGCTCTCGACGATCAGGTGTGCGCCGCCGATGCCGGTGCCGAGCAGCACGCCGACGGTGCCTTCCGGCTCCTTGCGCACCTCGAGGTTGGCGTCAGTGACGGCGGCCTGCGCGGCCGCGAGCGCGAGCACGCTGCTGCGGTCGATGCGGCGCAGCAGCTTCGCCTCGACGTGGTCTTCGGGGATGAAGCCCTTCAGCTCGCCGGCGATCGGATGCTCGTATTCGCTCGCGTCAAAGTTGGTGATGAGGCCAATGCCGGAGCGACCGGCGATGAGCCCGTCCCAGGTGGAGGCGAGGTCGTTCCCGAGCGGCGTCAGCAGGCCGATGCCCGTGACGACGACGCGGCGGAGTGCCGGGCTCAGGTAGCGGGTTCCGTCGCAGTGGGCGGCAGCACCGAGATCGGAATCGGGTCGACCTCGGCGTCATCGAGCGAGACGGCGGTGAGCGAGTCGGAGACGCGCTTCACCATGCGTGCGAGCACGTGGCCCGGGCCGACCTCGACGAAGGTGTCGATGCCGTTGTTCGCCATCTGCTTCACGTTCTCAGACCAGTAGACGGGCATGCGCAGCTGGTCCTCGAACTCACGTCGCACCTCGGCGGCGTTGGTGAGGAGCTGCGAGGTCTGGTTGGAGACGATCGCGCGCGACGGGTCGCGCAGCGGGACTTCGCGAATGATCTCGGCGAACTCGTGTGCCTGCTCGGTGTGCAGGGGCGTGTGACTGGAGACCTTCACCTTGAGGCGAATGACCTTCGCCTGCAGCGAGCGGGCGCTCTCCATCGCGCGCTCGAGCGCGGTGACGTCGCCACTGATCACGGTCTGGTTGTCGAGGTTGTGGTTCGCGACATCGACGCGGTCCGCGGCGGAGCGCGTGGCGTCCTCGCAGATGTTGCGCACGGTGTCGGAGTCGAGGCCGATGATCGAGGCCATGCCGACCGGTCGTTCCGCGTTGAAGCTGCTCATCAACCTCGAGCGCTCGAGGACGATGAAGAGCGCATCGCGGAACGCGAGCGCGTCGGAGGCGACGGCAGCGGAGAAGAGGCCGAGCGAGTGGCCGCCGAAGAGGCGCGGTCGCATCGAGCGACCGACCTCGGTGAGCTTCTCGCGCATGGCGGCGAGGATGGCGACCGAGGTGGTCAGCACCGCCGGCTGCGTGTAGGTGGTCTCAGAGAGGTCTTCGGCGCTGGAGTCGAAGCAGATCTTCGCGAGGTCGAGGCCAGTGATGTCGCTCGCCTCTTCGTAGGTGCGACGTGCGGCCTCGGAGTGCCCGTAGACGAGCTTGCCCATGCCCGGGGCCTGTGAGCCCTGGCCGGGGAAGATCAGCGCAACTGGGTCAGTGTTGGAGTTTGTGGTCATTGCCGATGGCCTCCGGGGATGGATGCCTGCCCCCGCCGACGCATCAATGGTATCAGAGCGAATCGGGGAGATGTCGAGCACCATTTCAGAAGCATCTACATCTCATCCAGCGTACGCCGCGCGGCTGGCAGTGCCCGTAACAAGTCTTGAGCGAGCCCTGCTGCGCTCCCGAACTCTCGATCGATGTTTGCGGCCGCCATGGCGTGGAGGTAGACGGCGGTGGTGGCCGCCTCGAACGGCTCCGCGCCCTGTGCGATGAGGCCGACGATGAGGCCCGCGAGCACGTCTCCGGTGCCCCCCGTGGCCAGCACGGGGTTCGCAATCCTCGAGACGGCCGCGCGGCCATCCGGGGTGGCGATGACGGTGCCAGCGCCCTTGAGGATGACGATGCTCTGCGTCTCGCTCGCCGCCAGGAGCGCGATCTTGAGGCGGTCAGCCTGGACCTCGGCGATGGTGCAGCCGAGCAGGCGCGCCATCTCGCCAGGGTGCGGGGTGAGCACGCGCGGGACGCTCGACCACGCGGGCCAGCCTCGATGCTTGCTGAGCGCGTTGAGCGCGTCAGCATCGAGTACCACTGCGTCCAGCCCATCGACGGCATCGAGGCCGGTGAGCAGGGTGCGCGTGAACTCCTCGGTGGCTGGCGTCAGGGAGAGACCGGGGCCGACGAGCAGGGCGTCGGTGCCGTCCAGGGCGCGCAGCAGCGCACGAGCGGCCTCGGCGCCGCGCATCGCGCCGGCCTGGGACGGGAGCGGCTCGTAGGT
>JBAXNX010000057.1:0-7878 GCA_037133575.1 Chloroflexota bacterium | reverse complement strand
AGGTGCTCGCGATCCTCGGCGAGCGCGCACAGCGCTACGAGACCTCGATCGCCGCTGGCCTCGTGCTGCATGGTCGACCGGGCACGCCCGCGCAGGGTCGTCTCGAGAATGCGAGCGTGCTCATTGGCCCCGACGGCCAGGTACAGGGCCGCACGCCCAAGGCCTTCCTCTGGCACTTCGACAGCGAGTGGTTCGCGCCCGGCACGACGCACGAGGTGTTCGAGGTCGCTGGTACGCGTACTGGCATGTTCGTCTGCGCCGATGCGCGTCTTCCCGAGATCCCCCGAGCGCTCGCCCTCGGTGGCGCCGAGGTGCTCGTCGACAGCACCGCATGGGTCTCGTCTGGCCGCGATCCCGCCGCGCTCTCCACGCCGCAGGTCGACTACCTCATCCCCGCGCGAGCGATCGAGAACCGTACGTGGATCGTCGCCGCCGACAAGTGCGGCCCCGAGGCTGACACGCTGATCTACGCGGGCCGCTCTGGCGTCTGCGATCCCAACGGCAACTGGGTCGCCGTCGCGCCCGCGGACCAGCCTGGCATCGTCGTCTACACCATCGATCTCGATACGCCGCGCGCGAACCCGATCCCGCGCCGCCCCGATCTCTACGATGACGCCTCCACCGCCGGAGACATCTCGCGTGCCTCGTGGCTCGCCCGTCAGCCGCTCACCATCGACGGCGGCGGCGCCCGTGCTGCGGCTATCAGCTTCGATGCGATCCCATCCGCAGTGGATCTGATCGAGCAGGTCGGCACGCTCGTCCGCTCGCTCTGGCAGCAGGGCTCGTCGCTCGTGGTCCTGCCCGACCTCAGCGGCAGTGACGTCCGAGGTCTCAGCCAGCAGGAGCTGCTCCCGCTGCTGCTCCAGCCGCTGTCGCGCGAGACCGGCATCCTGCTCATGGCGACCATCGCCGAGCGCGTCGACGGTCGCACCTACCGCACCGCGTACCTGCTCGGAGGCGGTACCGTCCTCGGCGCGCACCGGCAGACCCACCTCACGCCCGCCGACGAGGACATGGGCTTCTCGCACGGCGATTCGCCGGCCCCAGTGGTGCAGACCAGCATTGGCAACATCGGCCTGATGGCTGGCGTCGAGGGCATGGTGCCCGAGGTCGCCCGAGGCCTGAAGCTGCGCGGTGCCGAGTTCATCGCCTGGTCAGCGGGCACCGTCGGCGCCCCGTTGCGCACCATCGCCCGCGCACGAGCGAACGAGGAGCGCGCCTACGTGATCTGCGCGGGCGACACCGGTGCCACTGGTGGTGGCTTCATCGTCGACCCGACAGGGACCGTGCTTGGCGAGACGCTCGCGGGGCGTTCGATGGCGATGTCAGCCGACATCCACCGCATGTTCGCTCGCTGGAACGACATGGCCCCTGGCACGAACCCTGTGCGCGACCGCGACCCGCAGGCCTTCCGCATCCTCTACTCGTAACGTCCGAGGCTCGCGCCGAGCTCGCTGCCACGGCACGTAGCCCATCGCGTGCTCCGTAGGCGATGCAACGCACGAGACGAACCAGTTCGGAAGACGAGAACTGACGAAGTCAGTCCCAGAGGCGACGGCGGTCGCGGCAGTGCGCGCAGATGATCACGATCTCGCGTCGAGTCGGCACGACGGTCCGGTTGACGACCGTGTGCTCGCCCACGTGCTCCGCACAGAACATCAGGTGGCACCGCGAGCAGAGGTGACGTATCCGCGCCGTGCACTCGTCAGTGGCGCAGATGCTGACGCTATTCGCTCCAGCGACGCGCTGTTTCCACGCGATGTGCGCCTCCACGTCGCGGGCCTTCGCCGCACACCTCTTGCGATCGCACACATTCGCGAAGTCCGTGCCGAGTTCGCCGTGCCTGGTGCAGAACGGCTTGCCGCAGTAGACACACTCCGCGATGGCCGCTGCATCGCAGGAGCCCCGCAGGAAGCCATGAGGATGTGCGCAGGTCTCGGTCAACGGCACGCGGTGCGGCCCCTCGGGTGCAGCCGTGTTGTGCGCCTATTGTCGCACGATCGGACAGAGCAGTCCGCCCACCGCCCCACTGTGCTCGAACGCTAGCATCGCGCCTGCGCTCTGCACCTGACTGGCCGCCTGCACCTCGTAGCTCGCGAGTACCCGCGCTGCCCTGGCGTCGATCGCCACGATCCGCCCGGCGCTGAGGTCACCCGCGTACAGCAATCCGCCTGCGTACAGCAGCCCGTCTGGTAGCCCGCCAATCGGTACCAGCCGCGCCTCACCACTCCGTGCGTCGAGCAGTGCCACGCCCGCGCTCGCCGACAGCGCCGCCGCGATCTGTGTGCCATCTGGCGAGAACGCCACGCGCACTGGCCGCCCACCCACCGCCACATGCAGCAGCCGAGTCCCGTCGCGGTCGAACACCTCGACGGCATCGCCCAATGCGCCCGCCGTCGCGACCCGCTCGCCGTCCGGCGAGACCGCCACTGTCTCTGGTAGCTCCGAGGCCTGGACGCGTCGACCGTTGAGCAGCAGCGAATTCCCTGCCGCGTCCGCCACCGCGAGTCCACCCGCGGGCAGCACCGCTACGGCATGCGGCCATGTCCCGGCGGCAATGGTCGTCGCTTCGCTCCAGTCGCTCGTCCGCAGCTGACGTACGACGCCCCGCGACCGGTCGGTCACATCAAGCACCCCGTCGTGCAGTGCGAGTCCATGCGGTAGTCCGCCGAGCGCCACCGTCTCCACCGCGCCGCTGGTGATGTCGACGACAGCGAGTGCGCCCGCTTGCTCGAGCGATGCAACGACACGCCCGTCTGGCAGTCGCACTTCCCCGTGCGCCGCATGCATCCCACGCCGCGAATCGCCTCACAAAACAAGCGAGGTGTGACGTCCCCGCCACACCTCGCTGTGTATGAGCCGAGATCGAGCTGCTACCCGCGCGGCGTCCCCGTCGGAGCCGGCGTGCCCGCTGGCGCAGCGCCGCCCGGCACCACGCCACCGGGAGGCGTGCGCGCCCCCGCCGCCTGACTGCGCAGTTGCAGCGACACCGCCGTGAACGAATCGTCCTGCTCGAACGTATCGATCGCGGCTGTCCCGGCGAGTGAGCCGTCCGCCGAACTGAACTCGAGCGTCGTCGCGCTGCCCTGTGCCGTGTCGTTCGTGATGTTCAGTTTCGCCGCTGCCAGCGTCGCGCGGTACGCCTTCAGCGTGTCGCCCAGCGACGCGTGCGCGAGCAAGGTCACTTCGTACGTCGAGCCAGCGCTGCCCTCGCTCCAGCGCACGGCGACCGGCGTCATACCCGGTAGCACGAGACCTGGTGCGGGGAACTCCTTCGGCAGGGACCGGGCCGGCGGCGCCGAGAACGTCGCCTGCAGCGGCAGGTCCGGCGTGACCTTCACGATGTACACCACGCTCGTTCGCGGATCGCGAGTCTTCGACAGCGCGCGGAGCGCCGCCTGCAACGAGGCCTGGTCGTTCACGTGCTTGCCCGCGAGTGACATGACGCGGTCGTTCAGCTGCAGTCCGGACGTCGCGGCCTCACCGGGGACGACGCGCGACACGATCAGCCCGCCGTCCTTCTCCTTGAACTCCGCGCCGAGGATCGGCACGAACGATCGACGGCGCACGCTCAGCGACTTCTGCTTGCCGTCGCGCATCACGTTCACATCAAAGCGGTCGGTCGTCGGCAGCGGCTGCACCACTGCACTGCCGCTGATGCCGGGGTTGCGAGTGTTCTGGAAGTTGAACGCCGACACGCCCTCGTTCGACTGACCGCCCGTGACTTGCCACGGCGTCGTATCGACCAGGTCGTGCATCGCATCCGACACCGCGGCCTCGGCGCTCTTCACCTCGTACATCAGGAAGAACGTCGTCGATCCATCCGCGCGCGCGACGCGCCCCGATCCGACCAGCGTCGAGCTCGGCGGTTGCGGCAGTGCCACGCGGTCCTTCGCGTTCGGGTTGTCTGCGTTCAATGCTGCATCGAGGCCGGGAGCCATCTGCCCGTCGAACGTCTCGACCTCGGTGCCCACGTCCTCACCGACGCGCAGCACCACATCGGCGATCGAGCGGCCCGTGCTTGGGGCCTTCGTGCATCCGACCAGGGCCAGCGAAGTGGAGGCGATCAGCACAGCAGACAGCAGAAGGGGCCAGCGGCGCATCACAGGGCCTTTCGGGTGGAGCGGTCGCGGCCGTGAGAAAAGTCGAAATGGGGTGGGCGGAGGGATTTGAACCCTCGGTCTCCAGGGCCACAACCTGGCGCCTTAACCGCTAGGCGACGCCCACCACAGGCACGGTCTCGCGACCGTCGCGGCAGTGTATCGCATCGCCCGTAACAGTCGCGACCCGTCCCAGATCAACCGCCCAGCAGGAACGAGCGCGGATCCACCGCCCGGCCATTCAGGAGGACGCCCAGCCGCATCGCCGTCTCCATCCCGTCGCCGCCCGCCAGCGTGCCCAGCACGCTCCCGCGCGACACGTGATCGCCGAGCTTCGGGACGAGCTTCCCGAGGCCGTCGAGCGTCGTGCTCCACCCGTTCCCGTTATCGAGCGTCAGCAATGACCCGAGCGGGCTCGCGCCGATGCCTGTCACCACGCCATCCGCCGGCGCGCGCACGTCCGCGCCCGCCAGCGCACGCAGCGCGAGGCCATCCCCCTCGCGCAGCTTCGCGATCACGCGGTCCAGCGGCGAGGTCAACACCCCGCCCGCCCCGCGCCCACCGAACACGCCCGCACCCGCGCTCGAGCCGGCCCGTGGCGCTATCCGCCCATTCGCATCCCCAAGGATCGAGGAGAGGTACTGCTTCGTCTCGAGCGGCAGCGCCTGCTCCCAGTTCGCCCCGTGCGCCGCCACGAGCTGCTGCACGCGTCCCATTCCCGCGTTGTACGAGGCGAGCGCCTTGCGCACGTCCCCGTCGAACGCTCCGAGGTAGTGCCGCATCGAGTCCGCCGCCGCAGCCAGGGAGGCCTGAGGATCAGTGCGATCGACGCCCGGATAGAACTGCGGCATGAGCTGTGCGATGCCCTCGGCGCCGGCGGAGGACTTCCGCTGCCCGAGGACGACCTCGGGGTTGAAGCCCGACTCCTGGTTGATCTGGCGCTCGAACAGGGTGCCGAAGCCGGGGGCGACGTCGTCGCCGTAGGCGCGCGTGAGCGCGCGCCAGCCGTACTGGTCGTCGGGCCCGCTGCCGTGCGCGCTCCAGTTCTGGAGCTTCTGCGCGAGGTCACCCCCACTGCTCGAGGTGACTCGAGAGGGGGTGGAGGAGGCGGCGGGGCGGCCGCTGCGGATGGCGGCGATCTGCGCGCGCACCTCGGCGATGTCGGAGCGGGGCTCGTCGAGCTGGGTGGCGAGGACTGCGGCGAAGTCACGCCTCGATGGAGGCGGGGTGGGAGCGGCCTGCGGGTAGGCCGCGGTGGGGGTGCTGACTGGGTCGACCGGCATCGCGCGTCCAGCCTATCGGCTGGCCTCGACGCACCCGCATGGGGAGTTCCCCGCGTCCCTGGCCCGGAAGCCCTGATCACGAGCCTTAGCACAAATGTTTCACGTGAAACAAATTGATCAAGTACATGATCTTCAGTTGTCCGGTCACTGATGAATTCAAATCGAGAAACCGGCGATTTTCAGCGATTGAATTGTCCGTACAATTAGCCACGGGGAGGCACCGATGCTTGAACGACGGAGCGGTCTGCCGATGTGGCGGCAACTGGCCGGGATCCTGCGAAGGCAACTCGAGGCGGGGGAGCTGAGCGCGTTTCCGACGGAGCAGGCGCTCGTCGCAGAGTACGGGGTGAGCCGGCACACGGTGCGGGAGGCGCTGCGCGACCTGCGCTCGAGTGGGCTGATCGAGCGGCATCGTGGCCTCGGGACGTTCGTGGTGCGGCCGCCATTGGAGCAGCCGCTGCGCACGATCTACTCGATCGCGCCGTCGGTGCAGCGCTATGGCGGCGACGCCGAGCACAGTGACGTGCTCAAGCAAGAGCTCGAGATACACGAGGGGGCGGCGCGCGCGCTGCGCATCGATCCACACGAGGAGATCGCTGCGCTGGAGCGGCTGCGCATCGTCGACAACGAGCCGGTGATGCTCGTGCAGTCGTGGTACACGGCGCGCATCGGGCGCGCGCTGTTTCGCGAAGACCTGCGCACGCGCTCGGTGTACGAACTGCTCAGTGCATCGCTCGGGCTGCAGGTGACGGGCGGGCGCGAGCGCATTCGCGCGTCGATGCCGACGGAGTACGAGCGCGGGCTGCTGCATATGCCGACGGGCGAGGCGGCGCTGCGCGTGGAGCGCATCGGGCTGCACGGCGAGGTGCCGGTGGAGTACCGACTGAGCGTGGTGCGCGGCGACCGCTTTGTGTTCATTGCGGATTGGCCTGGTGCTACCGAGGCTGATGCCGATCGCTCGCCGACGTTGTCGTCACCGTGATCGGTGCGCTGTTCGTCGAGCACGCGCGCCCAGACGCGATTCGCGAGCACCGGTTCGCGAGCTGGCTTGCGGTCGGCACGGTGTGCATGGGCGCGTTCATGGGGCAGCTGGACGCGAGCATCGTGACGCTGACGTTCCCGGCGATGCAGGCGCAGTTCCATGCGCCGCTCGCCGCAGTCGAGTGGGTTTCGCTGTCGTATCTCGTGACGCTGGTCGGGCTGGTCGCCGGCGCGGGGCGTGTGTCCGACGCGTACGGCCGCAAGCTGATGTACCTGTACGGGTTCGTGGTGTTCACGGCAGCGTCGGCGGCGTGTGCGCTCGCGCCGTCGTTGTCGTGGTTGATTGCGTTTCGCGTGGTGCAGGCGGTGGGCGCGGCACTGTTGCAGGCGAACAGCGTGGCACTGGTGGTGACGAGCGTGGCGCGCGGACGGATGCGCGAGGCGTTGAGTGTGCAGGCGGCGGCGCAGGCGCTGGGGCTCGCGTTAGGGCCGACGGTTGGTGGCGCGCTGGTGCTCGCGGCTGGGTGGCAGTGGGTGTTCTGGGTGAACGTTCCAGTCGGGATCGTCGCGCTGATCGCGGGGCACTTCTTGCTGCCTCGCACGCGCGATCGGGCACCGCTCGGTGCATTCGACTGGCCGGGCCTGGTGCTGCTGGCGAGCGCATCGACGACGTTCTTGCTCGCGATCAGCGCGGTGTCAGGACTCGGGCTGTCGCCTGTGATCACGGTGTCGTTGTTTGTGTCGTCACTCGTGCTGACTGGCATGTTTGTCGCGCGCGAGTTGCTGGCGGCAAGTCCGCTGCTCGACTTACACGTGTTGCGACCGGCTGGTGTGTCGGTCGGATTGCTTGGGGCGCTGGCCGCATATCTCGTGCTGTTCGGTCCGCTCGCGTTGTTCCCGCAGGTGATCGGTGCGCATGAAGGCGGAGCTGCGTTGGGGCTGGCGATCAGCGCGTTGCCCGCAGGGTTTGCGATCTCGGCGGTGGGTGGGAATCGCTGGCTGCGCAGCGCTGACACTCGCGCGCGTGCACTGGGTGGTGCGGCGGTGTCAGCCGCTGCGCTTGCGATGCTGCTGTTCGTCGGGCATGGACTTGTTGCGATCGCGGTGTTGCTCGGCGTGTTGGGGCTCGGGCTTGGTGTGTTCATTCCCGCGAACAACGCGGCGATCATGGGGGCGATTCCGTCTCGCTCTGCGGCGGTTGGCGGTGGGCTGCTGAACATGGGACGAGGACTGGGAACGGCGTTGGGTGTGGCGCTGGTGACGTTGTGCTTGCACCTGTCTTCGAGCATGTCGTTGGGGCTGAGTGGGGGGACGCTAGCGTTGCTGTGCTTGCTCGGTGTTGCGGTGCTGGCAGGGGTCGCTGGCGCTGTGCCTGGTGCTGCGCGCGCTGAGGCGCCGGCTGCGAACGCGGAACTCTAGCTCAGGATTGTGGCGCTGTTGTCGGACGGCTCGGCTGGCGCCGAGGCCGGGGCGCGGGCGGCTCCGCCGCTTGCCGCGCCCGGACAGTATTGAAC
>JBAXNX010000056.1:0-7937 GCA_037133575.1 Chloroflexota bacterium | reverse complement strand
CGCGCGCCCGATGATCTGCTCGACGACGAGCACTTCCGCGAGCGCGGCTTCTTCCCCGAAGTCGAGCACCCGGAACTCGGCAAGTCATTCACGTATCCCGGGGCGAGTGCGGTCTACCCGCGTTCGCCGTGGCGCATCTATCGCCGCGCTCCGTTGCTCGGCGAGGACAACGCGACCGTGCTCGGCACAGTCGGTGTTGATGCCGCAGCGCTCGAGCGCTTGCGTGCACAGGGAGTCGTCGCTTAGCGCGGCCAATCAAGCGTGGGACCTCGGCTGCAAGTGGCCGAGCAGCAATGCGGATCACACGCGACGTCAAAGACGCGTGTAGTGGAGAGAGGGAACGAACGTGCCAATCCAATGGCCAGACGGAAAGCGCCCCGTCTTTGTCGGTGCAGGCTGGACAATGATCCGCCGCTATATGCCGCGCACCAAGGCGAGTAACGCCAAAGAAGCGGCGACCATGGCGATCGCCGATGCCGGACTGAAGGTCTCGGACATCGACGGGATCTTCATCTGGGCCAACCCGAACTGGGGCAATGTGCAAGGCCCGACCGTCTGGTTGGATATCTCGCAGATGATGCAGGTCATGCCCTGGGAGAACATCAAGTTCTGGCTGCAGCCGGAAGCGGTTGCCGCGGGTTCCTGCTCTGGCATTCAGTGCGCGGCGCTCGCGCTCGGCGCTGGTGCCGTGAACTACGCGCTCGTCATCCGCACGGGTCACCACCCGGCTGGTGTGCGCTACCGCCAGATCAGCACCAACCGTGCACCGGGTAACTCGGCGTTCACGACGCCATACGGTCACGGCGTCGGCGGTGCTGGTCAGTCCGTCACGTACCAGCGTTACCTCGCCAAGTACGGCGCGAAGCGCGAGGAGATGTGGGGCTACATCGGCACGGCGCACCGCGCTGGCCAGGACACCCCGCAGTCCGTGTGGCGCGGTCGTCTCATCACCGAAGAGGACTACCTCAACGCGCGTCTGATCGCGTACCCGATGAACATCTTCGACAACGACATGCCGTGTGACGGTGTGCTCGCGGTCGTGATGACCACCGAGGACCGCGCGAAGAACACGCCGCACCCGGGTGGCTACGTGAACGGCATGGCGGCTATCCCGAGCCACCGCACCCAGACCGGTGCGGCTGAGCCGCTCGAGAGCCTCGAGGAGATGCACTCCTGGCAGGCGAAGAACCTCTACGAGTCGTCTGGCCTCAAGCCGACCGACGTCACCCTCAAGCACGTCTACGACGGCTTCTCGCCGATGGTGTGGATGTGGATTGAGGCGTTCGGTTTCGCCCCCAAGGGCGAGGCACACGCGTGGGCGCAGCCGGAGACCATCGGCCGTGACGGCCCGCACCCGCTGAACACCTCGGGCGGCAACCTCGGTTCCGGCCGTATTCACGGCTTCGGCCACGTGCTGGAGACCGCGATGCAACTCATGGGCACCGCGGGCGTCCGCCAGATCAAGAACAACGAGGTCGCGCTCTGCGAGACCGGCCCGTTCACCAGCGGTTCGAGCTTCACCGCCACACGCGACTAGTCGCGCAGGGCGTTCGAGCCCACTGTTCGAGCGTTCAGGAGGCCCCGGCTACCAGCCGGGGCCTCCTGCTGCACCCGCCCGGTCTCATACAACGGGCGCTATGGCGCGCGTAGAATACCGGCGACCCGCTGACCAGCCGTCCCCAATCCGTCGAGGTGTTTCATGCCTCGGCTGGGCCGGCGCGAGTCTGCGATCAATCACCAACGAACCGTCGCCAGCCGACGGGGCGACAGAGGGGGAGGCGAAAGCCATGTCCGTACTCGACCGATTGCGACTGGATGGGAAGGTGGCGCTCGTCACGGGCGGCGGCACCGGCCTCGGACAGGCGATGGCACTCGCCATGGCCGACGCCGGCGCTGACATCGCTGTGAGTGGTCGCCGCCTCGAACCGCTGCAGGAGACGAAGCAGCTCGTGGAGGGCAAGGGCCGCCGCTGCTTCATCGTGCAGGCGGACGCGACTAGCACCGAGGATGTGAAGCGCATGATCGCTGAGACGATCGCGGCGCTCGGTCACATCGACGTGCTCGTGAACAACGCTGGTGGTGGGAGCGCTGGTCGTGGCAAGACCATGATCGAGCTTACCGACGAGGACTGGCACGCCGGCATCGACGGCAACCTCACCTCGACCTTCGTCTGCTCGCGTGAGATCACCCCGCACTACCTGGAGCGTGGCGGCGGACGCGTGATCAACATCACATCCGGCTGGGGCTACCGCGGTGGCCGCAACAACTTCATGTACTCGATCGCCAAGGGCGGCGTGATCCAGCTCACGAAGACCTACGCGATGACCTACGCGCGCGAGGGCATTCGCGCGACCTGCATCGCGCCCGGTGCAATCCCGCACTTCGTCGAGCCCGGCGCGCCGAACGCGCGGTCGGACGCGCAGACCGCAGGCCGTCTCGGTGTGACGTACGAGATCGGCCCGCTGGCCGTCTTCCTCGCGTCGGACTCGGCGGACTACATGTCAGGCGAGACGGTGCTGATCGATGGTGGCGCGATCGCTGCCGGCGTCCTGCCGGCTGGCCTCGTCCCCGCAGCGGAGGGCTAAGCAATGACCCAGGAACGACGACAAGAGTGGCGCGTCAAGTTCGACATGGAGGGCAAGAACCCCTTTGACCTCACGGGGCGACATGCTCTAGTAACGGGCGCGACCGGCCCGCTCGGTCGCGCACTTGCGGTCGCATTGGCCGAGGCCGGTGCGAACGTGTCCGTGACCACGACCAACGACAGCGCCGAAGAGGAGACGCAGGCCAACTCGATCCTCAACGAGTGCTGGTCAATCGGCCGCAAGGGCGAGGCGAGGCGCGTCGACCTGACCGACCCGACTGCGTTCGCCGCTGCGGTTGACGCGCTCGAGGCGGCCACGGGGCCAATCGACATCCTCGTGAACGCCTCGCATGCCGCGAACATCAAGCCGGCGGTCGAGGCTTCACTCGCTGAGTGGGACCGCGAGATCTCGCGCAACGCGACGACGGTGTTCGTCACGTGCACCACGCTCGCGAAGCGCATGCTCGGGCGCGGCTACGGCCGCATCGTGAACTGTGTCTCGGTGCTGCACGACCGCGGCATCCCGAACGGCGGCATCTTCGGCGCGTCGCAGGGTGCGGTGCTCGGCTTCACCAAGTCCGCAGCCGTCGAGTGGGTGCGTGGTGGTGTCACCATGAATGCGCTCGGCCTCGGCTTCTACGATGGCATCCCCGGCCCACAGAGCGACGAGTCCGTGCACGCTGTCCTCGAGCGCTACATCCCCCTGCGTCGCCTCGGCAAGCCCGAGGATCTACAGGGTGCGCTCATCTACCTCGTCTGCAACGAAGCCTCATACACCGACGCCGAGATCTTCATGGTCGACGGCGCAATTGCTGTGCACGCTTAGCAGATTGTTTCACGTGAAACACTCGAGTTTCACCCGGACAAGCTGATCATGAATGAGGGGCGCTACGGCGCCCCTCATTCATTCCGCCTCGATCGTGCGTCGCCGTCTGCTCTTCGGTGGGATTTGAGACCGCTCACGGGTCATGTCGTGCGAGGCTGTCGCGTGTGCCAGCGACGAGCTCGGCACCGGCTTCGGCATGCATGGCTTCGGTGCGATGTTCGCCAGCGAGGGCAGCACGTGGAGGCCGACGCCACCGACGTGGCTCAACTCGATCGGTGGCGCCGGTGGAAGCGCTGCCTGCACCTCGGGCGCCGGTGTTGGCGTCGGGGCATCGACCACGGCAGCCTTCGCTGCCAGCGTCACGATCATCGTGCTCGTCACGGAGCGAGTGAGCAGCGTGGTCGCGATCGATTCGCCGCACAGGTAATTGTGGTCGAGGTCGTTGGCAATGTACTGGACCATCCACAGCATGCCGCCGCCGAACACGTTGCTCGGCAGGCACATCGTCGGGGCGTCGGCGGCATCGTGTGCACCGGCGATCCAGTTCGGCAGCCCCGGCGAGAAGGTACCGACGATCTCGAACCATTGCCGCTTGGTCGAGTAGATCCCGAGCGGCACGCCCTTCTGGTTGAGATAGTCGATCGCGCCCTGCACGACGCCGGCGTTGGGCAGCTTGTCCTTCGACCAGTGGCTCTGGGTTTCTATGTCGAGCCACCACATCGTGGAGGCGGGGGGCAGCACCTGAGCACCGGCGTAGGCGAACGCCTCCTTGGCGGCGTTGTAGCCGTAGTTCGAGGCGATGCAGGCGTCGTTGGTTGAGGCGCAGGTGCCGTACGGCCCGCTCATGCCCTTGGCCAGGCTCGAGCCCTGCGGAGAGCGGAGGGTCATGTACAGCGAGGGCATCGTCCCGGAGGAGCTTGCCCACTGGTACTGCTTGAAGAGGCAGGCGTTGGTGGTGAAGGCCTTGCCGCCGTCAACGCCGACCACGACGAAGCCGAGTGGCGTTGCCGGAAGAGGTTTCCCGCACTGCGGCCACGAGATATCGAGGCCGGGCGGGGTGGCCGCGTCCGCGTGGGAGGTCGAGAGCAGGGTGAACAAGGCTATGGCAGCCACAAGGGCCGCGCTGGTGACCAGCAACCGCATGGTGTCGTGTCCCTACGCCGGGGGCAGTCGAGGTGGGTCGTCGGAAGTGAGGGGAGTGTACGGGGTCGACAGGTGACGTAACGAATCCGTATACGCGGGAGGGCAGGGCGTATCAGCGCTATATCCGACTCACTCGTATGCGAGTGGGGATTGCTCGGACGATCTCACGGATTCCCGCTCGTTTGCGATGAAGGGGGCACCTCGGTACTGGAGCGCGGAAACGCCGGGCGAGTGCCCGGCGTGGGTCTAGCGGCCTCGGGGAACGTGAGGCGGCCTAGAACCAGAGCTCGCTGACAGTGGAGATGTACTGGCGGTGGCCACACGACCAGCAGACCAGGGTCATGTGGTACTGCTCCACCTCGTCGGGGCGCAGGTGTCCGCCACAGCGGTTGCAGGCCTGCTTCGTGATCCGGTCGACCAACTTCGAAACCATGGATCCTCCTGTTCGTGGCATCCCGGTGTGGATGCCTGACTTCGAGGATCACCCGTCTGCGTTAGCGGACGAGGGCACGGAGCATCAACGCGAGGTAAACGCTCGCTGGGGCGATGACGAGCGTCGTGACGACTAGCGCGCGGGCGGGAGGCCAAGGCGGCGACGCAGGCCTTGTTCGCCCCAGGCCATGATGACGTCGTGGTTCCAGGCGAAGAATGGCCTCGCGATCGGCGCGAGCAGGTTCATCCACCACTCCGTGGTGTGGACGTCCCACTCGTAGCGGAGGTGCGTGCCCGCGGTTGTGCTGGCGAGGTACCAGCGGCCCTCGCCGGCGAGTTGGCCGGTGGCGATACCGCTGAGTCGCGTGGGGGGCTCGACGACGGTCGAGCGCATGTCGAAGACGAGGCTGTACGGGAGCTGGCTGCGCCACTCGTAGCGGCGGATCACGCCGATACCGTTCGCGTCGCCGGGCGCGAGTTCCCGCACCGAGCGGACGCCACGCCACCACTCGGGCCAGTGCAGTGAGTCGGCGATCAGCGGGAAGACCTCATCGATCGGGGCGGGGATGTCCCACTCGGTGACGAAGTGATAGTCAGGCATCGTGCCGGCTTTCTAGCTCGCGGTGATTGTCGGTGATTTGGCCTAGCGCACGTACTCGTGCCAGCCAGAGGTGGGGCGTGCTTCGCCGGTCTCCAGGATGAGTAGGGCCTCGATGCCCGACTGGTCCTCGAGGAACTGCCAGCCGGCGTCGGGGCCGAGCGCGAATGCGGCTGTGCCGAGGGCATCAGCGA
The DNA here is from genome assembly GCA_037133575.1 of Chloroflexota bacterium. Classification (GTDB taxonomy): domain Bacteria; phylum Chloroflexota; class Dehalococcoidia; order UBA2979; family UBA2979; genus RH-chloro-G1. The sequence continues at coordinate 2,160 of JBAXNX010000056.1, read as the reverse complement.
CCATCGCACCGGGCGCGATCACCGAGACGCTGGCGAGGCCAACAGCGCTCGCGCCGGCACGCGCATCGAGGATGTGCGTGGCCGAGGTGGAGCGGCGTTCGTAGTCGCCGGAGGTGCAAACCGCGTGGTCGCGTAGCTCCACGCGTGTTGCGAGCTCGCCGGGCTTGCGCGGGTGCGCGATGCCGACGAGCCACGCCCCGTCCGCACTCGTGCCACCGAGGTAGAGGTCGCCGCCCGCATCGATCGCGAACCCCGGATACGCGCGTAGCGTCTCTGCCGCGAGGTCGATCGCCATGCCCTTCGCGACTGCACCGAGGTCGAGCAGCAACGGACGCAGCAAGCGCACGGTGTGCGCGTCGTCGTCGAGATCAATATCACGCCATGATGCCGCGCCGATGTCCGAGGAGGGCACGCGCTCCTCTCCGGTCACGTAGTTCCGAGCAAAGCCCACGCGCGCGAGTGCGGCACCAACGGTTGGGTCGAACGCGCCCTCGGTCGACTCGGCGACGAGGCATGCGAACTGGATCGCGGTGTAGAGCAGCGGGCTGACCTCGATCGCTGTGTCACTGGTGGCGCAGAGTTGCGAGAGCTCACTGGCGGGGTCGAAGCGGCTGCAACGACGCTCGACCTCGGCGAACCAACCAAGGGCCTGGTCGACCGCGGCGTGCGCGGTCGTATCCCCGGGCTCATGCACGAGCTCGATGGTGATCGCGGTGTCCATCGCGATGCGGGACTGGCGGTACGTCTCGTAGGGCAGGGTGCGCCTCGCACGTCTCGTCGCTGCGGTGCTTCGTCGCTGCTGGCGCGGTCGCCCTCCATACTGGACGAGATGAGTCACTGCGTCTTGCTCGTCCGTTCCGCGCTCGTTGCTGTGCTGTTGTGCATCGCGGTGCTCGGCGCGGCGTGCTCGAATACCTCGTTGCGTGGCGCGATGACGGCGACGCCGGTGGTGGGTGGTGAGAACGTCGCACTGGCGATCGACCACACGGTGTACGTGCAGCGCATCGATGGGACACGACGTGCCATCGCGACGGTGACGGGGCAGATCGTCTATCCGCTGTTCCCGCGCTGGTCTCCGGATGGGCTCACGGTTGCGTACGTCGAGCGGCATTTCTTCTCCGGACAGGCGGGCGCGGACTGGGGCGACGATATCTACGTCGTGCCTGTGCGTGGTGGTGCGCCGACGCTCATACGGAAGCACGGCGCGATCGGACAGCAGGTCGAGGGATTCGCCTGGACGCCGGACGGGAAGGCGTTGCTGCTCGGCGATGTGCGCGTCGGTGGCGATGGATCGCCGTTTGCCCCTGCGTCGTCGCGGATCGTGCGCTACGAGCTGAGTTCGAAGGCCGAGACGGTGATCGTCGAGAACGCACTCGAGCCGAGCATCTCGGCGGACGGCACACGCATTGCGTACCTCGCGTCGAGTGGTGACAAGCTCGCGCTGATGACGGCGAACGTGGACGGGAGCGCGGCGCGCGAGCTCGTCCCAGCAGATGCGTTCGCGGTGCTGCGGTTCCCGCGCATCTCACCGGACGGACGGACAGTGCTGTTCTCGGCGCCGGATGCGGTCGGAGCCCGGCTCGCGCCGTCGAGTGGGCAGGGCTGGCTCGACAGGGTGCTGCAGGAGCTCGGGCCGGGGCGAGCCGAGGCGCACGGGCTGCCCTCGTATGTGTGGGCGGTCGAGGTAGCCACCGGGGCGCGACGGAAGGTCACACCGCAGGCGGACGACGACCCTTGTGGGGCATGGCTCGACGGTGGGCAGACGGTGGCGATCCTGTCCTCGACCGGGCTGTACCGGGCGCTGACAAGCGGTGGGGCGGTGCAGCGGATCGAGGAGGGCGCGTTGGGCGGCCAGGTCGACGCTCGTTAGCACCACCCTTCGTTAGCACTGGGTCTGTGTTTAGGAGATTGGTCTTCAAACCTGCCGTGCGCGTGAGAGTGTTGGTGTACGATTGAGGTGCAGGGCGGCCACCTCAGTCCGCGTGGCCCTGTAAGGACGCACGATGCCGACTCAGCCTTCGCTCCGCCTCGGTCTGCTCGCGCTGATGGCATGGTTCATGCTCGTGGTCTCGCAGCACCCGGTCTCAGTGGGTGCTGTCGATCTGCCGGCGCTGGGGCACGAGTTCGAGGTTGCCGTGAGCCACATGGAGACCGAGCTCC
>JBAXNX010000055.1:0-8155 GCA_037133575.1 Chloroflexota bacterium | reverse complement strand
TAGTCACGCTGCTGCGAGCCAGTCACGATCTTCGGCACCGGCTCGCAGCAGCGTGACTACGTCTATGTGCGCGACGTGGTCGAGGCGGCCGTACTGGCGTCGACGGAGCCAGCCTCGACGTGTCTGATCGCGACTGGCGTTGGCACCTCGACGCAGCAGATCTGCGACTCGCTCGCGCACCTGACGGGCTACGAGCGACCACCGGTCTATGCCGACGAACGGCCCGGCGACATCCAGCGCATCTACCTCGACAACTCGCATGCGCGCGAGGTGTGGGGTTGGCGGCCACAGGTCAGCCTGGACGAGGGCCTCGCGGAGACCGTTGAATGGTTCCGCACCCGCACGCCGTGAGACTGCCGTTTAGCTCGTGCTGACCTCGATCGTTGCGGTCTCGCGCGCTTCGATCTGCGCCGCTACCCAGCGATAGGTCGCGGCGAGTCCGTCCTCGAGGGACGTGCTCGGCTCCCAGCTCAGCAGCGAGCGCACGAGCGTGTTGTCCGAGTTGCGACCGCGCACGCCCTGTGGCTTGTCGAGCAGGTGACGCTTCGTGACTTGTTTGCCGGCGATCGACAGCAAGATGTCCGCGAGCTCGTCGATCGTCACGAGGCGACTCGAGCCGATGTTCACTGGCACCGTCACATCCGAGTGCAGCAACCGGTACGCGCCCTCGATCGCATCGTCGACGTAGCAGAACGATCGTGTCTGCTGCCCATCACCCCAGATCTCGAGCTCATCGCCGTCACGCGCCTGCGCCACTTTGCGCGCGAGCGCGGCCGGGGCCTTCTCGCGACCGCCGTCGTAGGCGCCTTCGGGGCCGTAGACGTTGTGCATCCGGCCGACGCGGATCGTCATGCCGTATTCGTTCGCGTACGCCGCGCACATGCGCTCGACGTAAAGCTTCTCCCAGCCGTACTCGTTGTCCGGATCGGCGGGGTAGGCCTCGTCCTCGCGCAGCGCGGGGCTGTCGGATGCGTCCTGTCGAAACGTCGGATAGATGCAGGCCGATGAGGCGTAGAAGAAACGCTCGACGTGCGCGTGTCGGGCGGCCTCGAGCATGTGCGCATCCATCAGCACGTTGTCGTGCATCAGCGGCGCTGCGACGGCGGTGATGTAACCGATGCCGCCCATGTTCGCTGCGAAGTGGTAGACGTGGTCGATGCCATCGACGGCCTCGGCGCATGCTTCCTGTTGTCGCAGGTCGCGGACGAGGAACTCGTGTGCGGCGCTGGCTGCAAACTCGGGCTGTTTGATGTCGACGCCGCGCACCCACTCGCCGCGTTCGCGTAGCAGGCGCACGAGGTGTGCACCGATGAACCCACCGGCTCCAGTCACCAGCACGCGGGCCACAGCGAGGCCTTTCGTTCAGACCCGTTCAGATCGAGGAGACGCGCGCCGCGGATTCTGCTCGTGTTGGACGAGGGCTCGCAACCTCCGGGCACTGGCACGCGCGAGGATCACGATGAGCGCGGCCGCGCTCACTCCGATGCCAGCGACCTGGCTGAGACGTTGCATCCCACCGGGCGCCGACTCGATGGCGGGCGCGATCGCACCGATTGCCTCGTAGATCGTGACGTCGTCCCATTGCCCGGCTACTTCGAGACCGGGCATGTGCTCCCAAAGTGCTGACGTTTCACTGACAAATACCCAGCGGATGCTGAGCGTTCCCATCGTCGAGCCGAGCTCGTCATGCGCGTTCGGTCGTGTGAACAGCATGTTCAGCACGCGATGACGTTCGTCGGCAGACGGTGGTGCGAGGCCGGCGAGTTGTGGGTCATCGCTTGAGACGATGGTGCCCGGCAGGAACGATGGGGCCGGATTGCTCACCGTCGCGCCGCGTGTGAACTCGAACGCCGAGTACTGACGCCACGGCAGCACGAGCACGGCATCGCTCGGTTGTCCATTGGCCCGCAAGAACGCTGCTGCTGAGTACCACGCAGCCGGGTACCGCACCGGTTCGAGCGCGCCGCCCACGCCACCGAACTCGCCAGCGCCGGCCACGAGTGGTAGCACGAGCGCGAGCGTAACGACTGCAGGGCGCAGGCGAGGACGTACGACCGCGCGCAGCCATGTCAGGCCTCGAGCGCCGGCATATGCCGTGATGATCACGAGGAATGCGCTGGCCTTTTGCGGCTCGCGCAGGCCGGCGAAGCCCGGCACGTGCTCGAACGCCCAGCGCCATGCGCCAGCGGTCGGCTCGAACGCGACCCCACAAGCGACGAGCAGTACCGCCGCGTAGGTGGCGAGCAGACCGAGTGATAGCGACCTCGTGGAGCGCTGTCGCCAGAACGCCGTCAACCCGCCCACGCTGAGTAAGAGCAACGCGTCTGCGAACAGCCACCAGGCGGGGAGCCAATCCTTGGTCAACACCGCCCGCCGCCAGAAGCCGTAGAAGGCCGCGACGTTGAACGGCACGCCCAATGCCGGATCGCCCCGTGTCATGAACGCCTGCATGTCGGCCTCGCCGAATCGCCCGAGTAGCGATGGCTGCGCGAGGAACGGCACGAGCCAGTACGCCGAAAGCAGCATAGTGAGCACGGCAGCGATGCATCCCGCCTCGATCAGTGCGCGCCATGACACACGGCGTGTCCAAACGAGGCTCGTCGCGCCAAGCAGGAGGCAGACCAGTGCGAGCACATACAGCAGGTGTGGCGAAAATGCGCCTGTGACTGCGGCAGCGGCGGCAAGCTGCACTGCCGAACGGCGCGACGGCTGCTGCACGACTCTGATCGCTGCTTGGAACGCCAGCATGGCTGCGGCATAGCTCGCCAGCAGCGGTAGTTGGCCGACGGCAAGCCGGTCGCTCACCCAGGGATTCACCATGCAGAGGCTGATGGTGAACAGCCGGCCGGTTCGCGACGTGCCGCCAAGCGGTGCTGCGGCCATGCCGATCGCTACGAGAACCGAGATGGCGAATAGCTTTCCGCCGACCTCGGGCGCGGGAAGCAGTCGATACAGCGCATCGCACAGTAGCCACAGCGGCGCGAGGTGCTGTGGCGTGCCATCGAAGGTCCACACCGGGAACGGCCGCGGCCCAAACGGTAGGTCGAGCAGCAGCAGGTACCCCGGCTGCGCCAGCGGATACAGGACCGCGAGCGTCAGCGCCCCGATCAGCCATGCCTCGATCCCACGAGGCGAAGCGACGAACCGTCGAGCTGTATGCACGGCGCGCATGGTACGGGGCACGCCGCGACGTGGTATATCGACGCGCGGGGGTGACGAGTGCGGCTGGTGCTTGGCGGTCATGGCTTCGTGGGCTCGGCGTTCGTCCGTCACGCGGATGCGCAGGGTGTCGAGGTGCGTGCGGTCGGCCGTGACGACTACGCGAGCGCTGTGGACACCTCGTGCGACGTGCTGATCAACGCCGCTGGCAACGCTCGCAAGTATCGAGCCGACGCCGAACCACGCTGGGACTTCGACGAGTCCGTCCGCTCTGTGCTGCACTCGCTCCACGACTTCGAGGCCGAGACGTACGTCTACATCTCGTCAGTCGCGGTCTACGCCGAGCCGGGCTACACAGCCGCGACGCCCGAGGACGCCTCGATCGATCCAAATCGGCTCTCGCCGTACGCAGCGCACAAGTACATGGCTGAGCAGCTGGTGCGGCGATACGCGAAGCGCTGGCTGATCATTCGCCTCGGTGGTGTGGTCGGGCCTGGGCTCAGCAAGGGGCCAGTGTTCGACCTGATCGAGGGCTCGCCGCTGTGGGTCGCGTCGACCTCGACGTTCCAGTTCATCCACACCGACCGAGTCGCTGAGATCGTCGACGCGCTGCTCGCACAGGGACGAACCAACGAGGTGCTGAACATCGCCGGCCGCGATGCGCTCACGCTCGATGCAGCCGCTTCGATCCTCGGTTGCGAGCAGCCCACCGCTCGAGTCGGCGCGCCGACCGAGCACTGGAGCGTCGACGTGCAGCGCGCGCACGCACTTGTCGGCCTCCCGACTACCGAGGAGGCTCTGCGCGCGCTGGTCGGCGAGCGCGAGGCGCTCGAGGTGCACGCATGAAGGTGCTCGTGACCGGCGGCGCCGGCTACATCGGCTCGGTGCTGGTCGGGCAGTTGCTCGCGGCTGGCCACGCCGTGACCGTGCTCGACAACCTCATGTACCGCCAGACCACCCTGCTGTCGTACGTCGCCGATCCCCAGTTCACCTTCGTCCGAGGTGACGCGCGCGACGAATCGCTGCTGCGCCGACTGGTCAGCGAGGCAGACGCGGTCGTTCCACTCGCGGCAATCGTCGGCGCGAGCGCGTGCGACCGCGATCCGCTGCTGGCGACCTCGGTGAACCTCGATGCGATTCGCCTGCTCGAATCACTGGTCACCAACGACCAGCGCGTCGTCTTCCCGTGCACCAACAGCGGCTACGGCACGCAATCGGGCGAGGTGTACTGCACCGAGGACACCCCGCTCGAACCGATCTCGCTGTATGGGCGCACGAAGGTCGAGGCGGAGCGACTGCTGCTCGAGAGCGACAAGGCAGTGTCGCTGCGCTTTGCGACGGTGTTCGGCGCGTCGCCGCGGATGCGTCTCGATCTGCTCGTGAACGACTTCGTGTACCGAGCTGTCACCCAGCGCTACCTCGTGCTGTACGAGGAGCACTTCAAGCGCAACTACATCCACGTGCGCGATGCGGCGCGCGCGATCGTCTTCGCACTCGATCATTTCGAGGCGATGCGTGGGCAGGCGTTCAATGCGGGCCTCGAGGACGCCAACCTGTCGAAACGTGAGCTTGCCGAGCTGATTCGCTCGCACGTCCCTGCGCTGTCGCTGCACGCCGCCGCGATCGGCGAGGATCCGGACAAGCGCAACTACATCATCTCGAACGAGCGGCTGCGGGCGCAGGGCTTCGAGGCGTGCATCGGGCTCGACCAGGGCATTCGCGAGCTGATCGTTGCGTACTCGATGTTGCCGCCGGCGGACACGGTGAACGCATGACCGACCGGTGCGTGCAGCGCGTGCTCGTGACAGGCGGCAGCGGCTTCCTCGGTTCGCACGTGCTCGAGGTGATGGCACAGCGCGGCTACCGCGACGTGGTCGCCCCAACGCACGCCGAGTACGACCTCACGGAGCAAGCCGACGTGCGCGCGATGTTCGAGGCCGTACGTCCGCAAGTCGTGGTCCACCTCGCGGGGCTCGTGGGCGGCATCCTCGCGAACCGCGAGCGGCTGGCGGAGTTCCACCACGAGAACCTGATGATGGACGCGCTCGTGCACCACGAGGCGTGGCGCGCCGGCGTCGACAAGCACCTCACCGTGATCGGTGGCTGCTCGTACCCCGCCGACGTGGCCTCACCGATTCGTGAGGACTCGCTGTTTCGAGGCATGCCGCAGGCCGAGAGCGCGCCGTTCGCGATGGCGAAGGCGATGAGCGTCGTGCGCGCGCAGGCCTATCGCGAGCAGTACGGATTCAACTCAATCGTGCTCGTGCCGGGGAACATGTACGGTCCGCGCGATCACTTCGACCTGCACGACTCGCACGTGATCGCGGCGCTCGTGCGCAAGTTCGTCGAGGCGCGCGGTTCGCATGCCTCGAGCGTGACCGTGTGGGGCTCCGGCAGGCCCACGCGTGACTTCGTGTACGTCGAGGATGTCGCGCAGGTGCTCGTCGATGCGCTCGAGCAGTACGACGGCGCTGAGATCGTGAACATCTCGAGCGGCGTGCAGGTGAGCATCCGGGCGCTGGCCGAGACGATTGCGCGGCTGACCAGCTACGACGGCGCCATCGAGTACGACACATCGATGCCGGACGGCCAGCTCGACAAGGGCTACGACGTCACGCGCATGCGCACGCTGCTGCACGCCTCGTGTGACACGAGCCTGGACGATGGCCTGCGCCGCACCATCGCGTGGTTCGAGGCGTCCCGTGTCGCCGGAGCCGTGCGGCCCTGAGCTGGTCGCCGGAGCGCCTGCTCGACCCATTCCCGCGCGTGCGTGCGTTGCTCGCGTGCGCGCACACGGCGCTGCCGCTCCCGTACTCACGCTGGGCGTACACGTTCGGGCGTCTGATCCTCCCCGACCCACGTCGCGCCGGCTTCGAGCTCGCGATGGCCGAGGCGGCGCGTCGCGGTGGCGGCGTCTACCTCGAGTTCGGCGTGCATCGCGGCGCCTCGCTGCTGCTCGCGCAGCAGTGCGCCGAGCGCGCGGGCCTGACCTCGATGCGCTGTGTCGTCTTCGACTCGTTCGAGGGCCTGCCAGGCGCCGAGACGGCAAAGTTCTGGCGAGGCCGCTTCGCATTCTCAGAGCAGCGCTTCCGACGCTGGTTCGAGCGCGCCGGCGGCGACCCGAGCCGCGTCGAGGTGGTCGCCGGCTGGTTCTCGGACACGCTCACCCCGCAACGCGCCGCCGAGCTCCACCTCGGACGCATCGCGGTCGTGCATATCGACTGTGACCTCTACGACTCCTCGCTCGAGGTCCTGCGCTGGCTCGAACCGCTGCCACTCGAAGGTGCCGTGCTCATCCTCGATGACTGGCACGCGTACGACGCGGATCCTGGGAGTCATGGCATCCAGCGGGCCCTGGCGGAGTCTCAACTTCGGGCGCGGCTGACAGGCTTCGGTAAAGATGGAACTCACGTCCTATTTTCAGTGGGTGAGTAGTCGGCGCTCTTGTAGGGTTGATCTCATGTCGCGAGCTGATCTGTCACGCGCACTCCGGCATTTCGCAGGCATGCTTCGAACCAGTCGGAACTCCGATGGCGACGACGAGGGCTGGGATGTTGGGCGTGTTCTGCCCGATCAAGACGATCTTCCGTGGGACCAGCGACTGTCCCTCGTGCTTACTGGATCGACAGCGAAAGAGCATCACGCTCTGCTCGCACGCGTGCGCGCCGAACCTCTCACAGAGCATCTCAGCGACCGTGAGATTGATGAGTTGCTCTGGCAATTTGCAATAGATGTCAGTTTGCCGGAGCGGGTCGGACCTACGGTAATCAATCAGATTGTTCGTTCGACAGCCGATGCACTGCTACGGCCTTGGAAGTGCTACGAGGTGATCGCCGGCACGCATGGGTTTACCAGCGCAGTTCCCTTTAGATTCGCGAATGTCGACTTCGCAAAAGCATCACCGAAACTTATGCGCGATTGGGGCATCTGGGACGATGAAGTAGCTCGTCCCAAGTGGCGGGGGCATGGGGTGGCGACTGTCCGTATCGCGGCAGGGAACGACACGGAAGCTCTGCGGCGGGGTCGGATCGCTGTTGAACGTTCGCTGGCTGCTCTCCAAGTTGGCCTGCAGGCAGCTCTATACGTTCACCTTTGGGATGATCAGTTGCGGTCGAGCGCAGGATGGCTCGCCTGCCGTGAGCAGGCACGTTCTCGATTCAGTCGTTTTCAACTTGAGCGTCGCGCCCCCAGACCGAGTCAGTGGAACGACGCTGTCATAAGAGGTGCTATCGCCGCGCTTGAGCCAGTTGAAACGTTGTTGCTTTCAGGTCGAGAGACGCTAATTCGGCGGGTTGAAATCGCACTCGAATGGCTGAAAGTCTCCCATGAGTCCTCGACCCCGAGTCTGAAGCTACTCGCTACTTCCAGCGCTCTGGAGAGTCTGCTGGCGACGCGTAGTCATGGTTTGAAGGGCGGAGCATTGGCGACTAGAAGTGCAGCGCTAGCCCTGTTGCTCGACGGTCATGCCAGAGATCCTGGGGAACTCTTCCTCCTGTACGAGACGAGGTCAGACCTCGCTCATGGCCAGATTCAGGCTGTCGATGACCATTCGAGTGACACGGTTAGATCGTTCACCGAGCGAGCACTAGTTGATTTCTGTCGGTATGCGAACTCGCATACCGACTCCCGAACGCATGGAGATTTGCTGGCGGCTTTATCTCGCGAATCAACACCCGTAGTCGTTAGCTGGATCAAACGACTCCGTCCGGTCGGATGGCGGCAAATGCTATCGTCGCTACCCGACGCCTAACGCCTCGCTGCCATACCATCGAAGCCATGAACTACGACGCCATCGTGGTGGGAGCGGGGCCTGCGGGCTCGACGGCAGCGCGAGAGATCGCCGCGCGCGGGAAGTCCGTGTTGCTGCTCGACCGCGCGAAGTTCCCGCGCGACAAGCCCTGCGGTGGCGGCGTCACCATCCGCTGCGCCGACCTCCTCCCCTTCAGCATTGAGCCCGTCGTGGAGCACGTCGTCACCGGCGCCGTCATGGGCGGCC
>JBAXNX010000054.1:0-8238 GCA_037133575.1 Chloroflexota bacterium | reverse complement strand
ATGACGGCTCGATGCGCCGAGTGCGGACGCCCGATGCGCGAGTCGCGTGCGGGGACGCAACGTGTCGAGCAGGAGGTGCGGCGGCTCTTCCCGGCGACGAAGGTGCTGCGCTGGGACCGCGACACGGCGCGCACCGCCGAACAGCACGAGGCGATGCTCGGTCAGTTCACGCGGCACGAGGCGGACGTGCTGGTCGGCACGCAGATGGTGGCGAAGGGCCTCGACCTGCCGCTGGTGACGTTTGTCGGTGTCGTACTCGCGGATTACTCGTTGTGGAGCGGCAGCTTCCGTGCGCGTGAGCAGACGTTCCAGCTACTCGCACAGGTGGCGGGGCGAGCGGGGCGTGCCGAGCGTCCCGGACGGGTCGTGATCCAGACGCTCGCGCCGGACGACCGCGCAATCCTCGCGGCATCCGAGCACGACGTGGACGGCTTCTTCGAAGGCGAGCTGCCCTGGCGACGCGAACACCAGTACCCGCCCTTCACGCGCCTCGTCCGGCTGCTGTTCCAGCACGCGAGCAACGAGTACGCGCTGGAGGAGGCGGTGCGGGTGCGGGCGGAGCTGCGGCGCATTGCAGCTGGCCTACCAGACGTCGAGGTGCTGGGGCCGACGCCGCCGACGATCGCGCGGGTGCGTGGGCATTACCGCTGGAGCCTGCTGGTGCGCGGCACCGATCCGGCGGCGCTGGTGCGTGAGATCGACCTGCCGCCGGGCTGGGTGGCCGATGTCGACCCGACCAACGTGACGTAACAAGCCTCGGCGACTGTGATGCGGCTCGCGGAGACGCTGCGAGGGATGCCCCGTACAATTCCGAGTTGAACAACTGTACGGAGCGAGTGGTGGCGATCCGACCGATCCGGTACCTCGGCGACCCTGTGTTGCGCCAACCGGCCAAGAAGGTGCGGCAGGTTGACGATGCGATCCGCCACCTTGTCGACGACATGATCGAGTCGATGTACGCGGCGCAGGGAGTCGGCCTCGCGGCGCCGCAGATCGGCGTGCCGCTGCGGGTGGTCGTGCTCGGCATGCCTGATGAGGAGCCATTCGCCCTGATCAATCCTGTTGTCGTCCGCGCTACCGGCACGCGTGTCCTCGAAGGCGAGGGGTGTCTCTCGGTGCCCGGGTATCGAGGGGTGATCACGCGGTCCGAGAAGGTCGTGGTGCGAGCGCTCGACCTCAAGGGCAAGGAGATCCGCGTGCGTGCGGAGAACAACCTGCTCGCGGAGGCGCTGGAGCACGAGGTCGACCACGTGAACGGCATCCTCTACGTCGACCGCATCGATACGAAGACAGACCTGTTTAAGCTGGACAGCACAGACTGGGCCACCGCGCGCCCGATCGAGGAGCGCGAGGCCGAAGCGGATGAGGACGCAGTAACCGAGGCGAGCAGCAATGGCTGAATCGCTGCTGCTGCTGGCGGCAGTCGTCGCGTCGTTCTACTTCATCCTGATGCGGCCGGTGCTGCAGCAGCAGAAGAAGCGACGCAGCGACATGTCACGGCTCGTGATCGGCGACGAAGTGATCACAAGCGGTGGGTTCTTTGCCACTGTGCGTGACATCCAGACGCGCGAGCGCGGGCCGGTTGAGATCACATTGGAGGTCGCCCCTGGGGTGCTGCTGCGCGGCACACCCGAGGCGATTGGAAGCATTACGCAGCCCGCGGACGCCCTGTCCTCGCGGCCCGGGAAGGCGAGCTGAGGCTGATGCCAACGCGTGGCCGGTTGATTCCGGCATTGGTTATTTTCATCGTGACTGCGGCGGCGCTCTATGCGATCTGGCCATCACATCCGGCGCAATTCCTGCCTCGGTACATTCCGTGGCCGGCAGGGCAGGGTGTGCACCTCGGTTCATTCGTGCGCCCGACGATGCGGCTCGGCCTCGACCTGCAGGGCGGGACGCGCCTGCTGCTGCATGCCACGCTGCCGGAAGGTGTGCAGGGCAACGTCGCGGACGCGATGGACGGCACGCTGAGCGTGCTGCGTCGCCGCGTCGACTCGTCCGGTGTCGCGGAGTCCGAGATCACGCGGCAGGGCACCGACAACATCTCGGTGCAGCTGCCTGGCCTGACGCCCGACCAGGCGCGCAAGCTGCTTGGACGCACCGCACTGCTGCAGTTCTGCGAGCGCGCGCCTGGGGCGGGCCAGGGTGCTGCACCGTGTGACGCGCAGGGCCAGTGGGTACAGGCGACTGGCATCCTCGACGGTAAGACTGTGCCGCTCACGTCTCGATACCTGAAGGCCAACGCTCAGGTGACGAACGACAGCATCGGTCAGCCGGTGGTCGTCTTTGAGTGGCAGGGCGATGGCCCCGAGCTCTCGAGGCAGGTCACACAGCGCTTGCTGGGGCAGCCACTCGGCATCTTCCTCGATACCGAACAGCTCGCGTCGCCGACGGTGCAGGGCGTGATTGAAAACAATGGATCGATCTCGGGCATGCCACTCGCGACGACCGGCGACAAGACCGGTGCTCGCGACCTTGTGGTGCAGCTCAACTCAGGCGCGCTGCCGGTGCAATTGAGCGTGCTGCAGGAGCAGAGCGTCGATGCGACGCTCGGCACGGATGCGGTGCAGCGCTCGGTGCTCGCGGGTGAGATCGGGCTGCTGATCGTCGTGCTGTTCATGGTGCTGTACTACCGCGTGCCGGGCCTGATGGCATCGCTGGCGCTGCTCGTGTACACGATTCTCACGCTGGCGATCTTCAAGCTCGTACCAGTGACGCTGACGCTCGCCGGCATCGGCGCATTCGTGCTGTCGGTCGGTATGGCCGTGGACGCGAACATCCTCGTGTTCGAGCGCATGAAGGAAGAGATGCGCGATGGGCGCTCCTTCAATGCATCGCTCGAGGCGGGCTTCAGGCGGGCGTGGCCGTCGATTCGTGACTCGAACGTCAGCACACTGATCACGACGGTGATCCTGTACATCCTCGGTGGTGGCGTGAGCATTCCGGGTCTCGGCGCGTTCGAGGCGCCGCTTGTGCGCGGGTTTGCGGTGACGCTGGCGATCGGCGTTGCCGTGTCGCTGTTCTCGTCGCTGTTCGTGACGCGCACGCTGCTGCGCCTGCTGCTCGGTACGCGCATCGCGCGCAACCCGGAGCTGCTGGGGGCGAACCTACGACCGATGTCTGACCTCGCCCCGGGCGAGTTGCGTCCGGCGGGGGGCGAGTAATGCGTATCGACCTGGTATCCAGCCGCAAGTGGCTGTTCCTGATCAGTGGTGTGACGGCGCTGCTCGCGCTGATCGTGCTGCTGATTCCGCCGGCGCTGAAGCCGGGCATCGAGTTCACCTCGGGTAGCACGATGCAGCTGAAGTTCGCCGGGCCGGTGAAGGCTGACGACCTGCACTCGGAGTTTGTGGCGCTCGGGCACTCCGAGGCGCGCATTCAGTCGACGGGCTCGAGCGAGTTCCTGATCCGCACGCGGAGCCTCCAGTCGCCTCCCGGCTCGTACAACGAGGTCGAGCCGACTGTGACGGCGACGCCTGCTGCCGATGTCTCGGGCAGTGGTGCCTCGACGGTGGTGATTGGCAAGGCTGGCGCGACTGGCGATGTGACCGTGAGGGCGATTGTCGGTGGCGACCCGTGCAAGTTCGGCATCGATGCCGGCACGCTGAAGGCTGGCACGGTGGCTCGAGTGATCGAGCTACACCCAGACTGCCCGAACGATGCGATCTATCGCGTGCAGGCCGGCACCGTGACCGGCTATATCGCTTCGGCTGACACCAATGGCTTCAAGCAGGCGGTTGCCTCGCCGACGCCCGGTGCGACGGCTACGGCCACCGCGACGGCAGCGCCGACGGCGGTCGCTACGCCTCGTGCGAAGGCACCGGGCGAGCGCGGGGACATCGAGGAGGCGCTGCAGAAGCGCTTCGGCGATTTCAATGTGCTCGAGTCATCGACGGTGACCCCGGTCGTGTCGGCGGCGGGCGTGCGGAACGCCTCGGCGGCGGTGGCGATCTCGGCGCTGTTCATCATGGGCTACATCGCGTTCGCGTTCGCCTCGGTGCCGCGTCCGGTGCGCTACGCGACGTGCGCGATCATCGCGACGATGCACGACGTGATCATCGTGCTCGGTGCGTTCTCGCTGATGGGCAAGCTGTTCGGGGTCGAGGTGAACCTGATGTTCATCACGGGCCTGCTGACGGTGATCGGTTTCTCCGTACACGATACGATCGTGGTGTTCGACCGCATCCGGGAGAACGTGCGACTCGCACCGACCGCGTCGCTGCACGACAACGTGAACGCAGCACTCGTGCAGACGCTCGGGCGATCGCTGAACACCTCGACGACGGTGCTGCTGACGGTGATGGCGATGCTGTTGCTGGGTGGCGAGTCAATCCGCGAGTTCTTGCTCGTGCTGTTCGTTGGCATCGTCGCCGGGACGTACTCGAGCATCGGTGTCGCCGCGCAGCTGCTCGTGTCGTGGGAAGAGGGCGACTTCCAGCGGCTGTTCGGCCGGCGTCGTGAGGCGTCTACCGCGACCGAGTAGGTTCGCACTCGAAGGATTCGTGCACGGAGCGAGGCGCAAGCCTCGCTTCGTTGTTTAGTGCTGGCGTTTCGGGGCTAGCGCCCGAAGCCGCGCACCATCACGACGCCGACGAGCAGTAGCGTGACGCCGGCGAGGCGCAGCGGGGTGATGGGCTGCGCCGTGGCACCGAACGCGCCGATCTGGTCCATGATCACGGCCCCGACGAGCTGTCCGGCGATGGTCGCGCTCAAGAAGAGGGCGACGCCGATGCGTGGCACGAGCGTCGCGGCGCCGATGATGAAGGCGAGCCCGAAGAGGCCGGTGATCGCGTAGTACGATGGCAGATCGCGCACGGTCAGGAAGAGCGCTAGCCCGGCGAGCAGCGCAGCGCCGATGAACACCACTGGACGATCGAGCGGTGCGGGCAGCGCGAGTGACTCACCGCGCAGGCCTCGGACGGCCAGGATGATTGCGACGGCGGTGGCGGTCGCGAGGATCGAGAGCCAGGTCGCCTCGCTCGGGCCACGGAGGCGGCCGACCGAACCGAGCATGCTGGTCTGGACGGCGGCACCGATACCGATGAGCACGGCGATGAAGAGCGACAGTAGGTTCCACATGCGCGCGAGTGTACCGTGCTCGCGAACGGAGCCACTGCATGACTCGTACTGCATTCGTCACTGACCCGACGCACGTCGCGCACCTGTCCGATGGGCATCCGGAGCGGCCGGAACGGCTTGAGGCGATCATCGCGCAGCTCGAGGCGCGCGGGCTGCGGGAGCGCATGGTCGAGCTCGCACCGCGCGAGGCGACCGATGCCGAGTTGCTGCGGGTGCACACGCGATCGCTGCTCGACGCTGTCGCGAGTGCGGCGGCGCGCAGTGCATGGCTCGATCCCGACACGTACACGCGGCCGGAGTCGATCGGGATCGCGCGCCGCGCGGCGGGTGGGCTACTGGTCGCGCTCGAAGCGGTGATGCGTGGCGAGGCTGACAACGCGTTCGTCGCAATGCGCCCGCCTGGTCACCACGCCACGCCGACGCGTCCGATGGGCTTCTGCCTCTACAACAACGTGGCGATTGCGGCGGCAGCGGCGCTTGAGACGGGCGTGTCACGCCTCGCGATCCTGGACTGGGACGTGCACCACGGGAACGGCACGCAGGACACGTTCGAGCGTGACTCGCGCGTGCTGTACGTGAGCACGCACGCCGCGCCGTTTTATCCGGGTACCGGCGAGCTGCACGACACTGGCGTTGGCACGACGATCAACATCCCGCTGCCACACGAGAGTGGCGATGCCGCCTTTGTCGCAGCGTACGAGCAGGTCGCACTGCCGGCGCTCGAGCGACATCAGCCGGAGCTGATCCTGGTGTCGAGCGGGTTCGACTCGCACGCTCGTGACTTCCTCGCGACGTTGAACGTGACGACAGATGGCTACAACCGGGTCGCGCAGCTCGCCGTTGATGCGGCGCAGCGGCTGTGCGGTGGTCGCATCATTGCGTCGCTCGAAGGTGGCTATGACGAGCACGCGCTCGCGTGGTGCTCGAGCGGACTGGTCGAGGTGCTGCTGGGCGAGACGCCGACGCCAGATCCTGAGCCGGTGGATGTTGGTCCGGGCGACGCGCATGAGCGGCTGATCGCCGAGGTGCGCGCGATCGCCGGGCTCTAGGCGGCGTGCCGCTTCTCGCCCAGCTTCGTGTGCAGGTGGGTGGGCTGAATGGGTGTCGTTTCGTAGCGTGTGCGAGCCGCGTGGGTAGCGCGCGCGGGAGCTACGCTTCGGTGTCGGCGAGCTCGTAGTCGGGCAGGATGTCGACGAAGACCGAGTTCGAGAGCAACTGACCGTGTGTCGTGAGGCGTAGGCGATCGCCGACCCATTCGAGGAGGCCATAGCCGACGTGACGCTGCACGGCGGGGCCGTAGGCGTCCTCGATGCTGATGCCGAAGCGGTCGCGGAACTCGGGGGCGCTCACGCCTTCCATGAGGCGCAGGCCGAGGATCATCGCGTCGGCACGCATCGTGACCTCGTCGGGTGACTCGCCGTTCTTGACCTGCTGCATCGCGGCGCGGCCAGTGCTCTGGCGCTCCTCGTAGGTCGCGTTCACGGCTTCGACGTAGCGGTTGGGCGCATCGACGTTGGCGAAGCGCTGGCCGGCGAAGAAGGAGTGCGCGCCGGCGCCGAAACCGATGTAGGGATCGGCGTGCCAGTAGACGAGGTTGTGCTTGCAGGCGTGGCCGGGCAGCGCCCAGTTCGAGATCTCGTAGTGCTCGTAGCCGGCCTGTGCGAGGCGATCGCGTGTCCACTCGTACTGGTCGGCGACGATGTCGGGGTCGGGCTCGGGGAGCAGGCCCTTCGCGACCTGGTAGTAGAGCGCGGTGCCGGGCTCGACGGTGAGGGCGTAGCAGGAGAGATGCTCCGGGCGCAGCGCGATCGCGCGCTCCAGCGTCTCCTGCCAGCGCTCGATCGGCTGGTTGATGAGCCCAAAGATGAAGTCGAGGTTCATGTTGTCGAAGCCGGCGTTGCGAGCCGACTCGATCGCTTCGAGGGCGCGCGCGCTGTCGTGCAGGCGGTCGAGCAGCTTGAGCTCGTCGTCGTGCAGCGACTGGATGCCGATAGACAGGCGGTTGATGCCGAGCTGGCGCATGCCCTCGAGGTGGGGCTGGAGCAGCTCACTCGGGTTGGCCTCGAGCGTCCATTCGGCGTCGGGTGCGATGTCGTAGTTGGCGCGGACGGCATTGGTGATCGCCTCGAGATCCTCGAGGCTGGTCAGGCTCGGCGTGCCGCCGCCGAAGAACACTGTGCTCACCTGGAATGAGCGAGCGGCGGGCGCCCAGAGCTCGAGCTCGCGGATGAGCGCTGGCGTGTAGTCCGCGACGAGGTGCCCGAGGCCCTCGTAGGAGTTGAAGTCGCAGTAGCCACACTTCGCCGTGCAGAACGGAATGTGCAGGTAGAGCGCGAGGCCGGGCTTCGTGGTGGTCACATATCCAGCCTACAGGGCGACCTCGACGCGAGCCACCGCAGGCACGCTTTGCTGAAATTGCAACGTTTTGGCGCTCGAACGTATGTCGGGGCGAGGGTCGAGGCCGGTACGCTGCCTTGCGTTGCGTATTGCAGTGAACCTCCCCGCTCACATCGACTGGCACACCCGCGCTCGTTTTGGGCCGCGCGGAATCGGCCGTCGGATTGTCGCGCTCGCTGCCGGTTGCACGCTCGTGGTGGGTGTGCTGGGCGTTGGGCACCTGCTCGCGAGTGCCGCGACGGCGTTCGAGCGCAGCCATGCCGAGGCAGCGACCGTGGTCGCCAAGGTCACGGCGACGCCGATCCTGACGCCCACACCTCGACCGATCGCGACGCGGGAGGCGGTGGTGGTCACGCCGACACCGGCACCACTGCCGCCTGACTACGTCGCGCGGATCAGCTCGCCTTCGCTGCGGCTCGAGAACTACGTCACCCGGCTCGGCGTCATCAACAACCAGATGCAGTCGCCGGATGCCGACGGGGTGCACGCCATTGGCTGGTACCCCGAGTACGCCACGCCGGGCCGAGGCGGCAACGCCGTGTTCTCGGCGCATGAGACGTGGGAGTTCCAGCATGGGCCGTTCTACTCGATGCACCTGGCGAAGCCGGGCGACGAGCTGACGATCGAGATGACCTCGGGCGCTCGGTACCGGTACGTGGTGACCTCGAACCGCCGGTACCCGGAGGCGAGCATCCCGATGGGGGAGATCATCTGGCCCGGCAACGAGCCGGCCGGCGAGGAGTGGGCCACGTTCATCACCTG
>JBAXNX010000053.1:0-8282 GCA_037133575.1 Chloroflexota bacterium | reverse complement strand
TCAACGTCGATGGGCGCTCAGTATATCAACGCAGCCTTGCCGCCAACGGATCGAATCGGTGCGTCGGTACCATAGATTCATGGCGAATCACCCAGACCTCCCCGAATCGAGCTGGACGCGCCGCCGCCTGCTCCGCGTCGCCCTTGGCGCCGGTGCCACGCTGCCCCTCGCCGCACTGCTCGGCTGCACCCGCCAGGGCGCCGACGTATCAGCCTCTCCTACGACGCCCACCACTACGCCGACCTCGAGTCCGACTTCGACCGTCACGGCGACATCGCCGCCCACGCCAAGCCCGACACCAACGCCAGCGCCCACCCCGATCGCGCTGACCATCGCCGTGCTCCCCGCCACGCTCGGGACCGGCGAGGCGATGCGGCTCGAGGTCGCCATGCCAGCTTGGGCCGTCGACGCGAAAGGCACGTTTCGCTTCGACGGCAAGCAGTACGCGCTCGCGCGCCGCGCCGACGGCTCGCTCTGGGGCATCGTGGCCGCCTCGCTCGACCGCGCCCCCTCGACCTCCCTGCCACTGACGGTCGAGGCGACCACCGCGGCGGGGCTACCGATCGGCAGCGGCAGTCGCAATATCGCCATCGTCCCGGTGCAGCGCCCGATCGACTACCTCCAGGTCACCGAGGAACAGGGCGCGGTGCTCGGCGGCGACGCCGGTCCGCGGGAGGAGGCGATACGCCAGCAGCAGTTCGCCTCGTTCGATCCGGTGCCACCTCGATGGAATGGGCTATTCCAGCGGCCGACCGATGGCGAGACCACGACGGAGTTCGGCTGGGCTCGCTCGATCAACAACGGCCCGGTGGGCGCCGGGCACACTGGCACCGACCTCGCGAACGACGCGGGCACGCCCGTGCACCTCGCCGCTGCGGGTCGAGTGGCGTGGACTGGGCCAATGCCGATCCGAGGCAATGCTGTGGTCGTCGATCACGGTGGCGGGGTGAAGTCCGGCTACCACCACCTCAGCGCGATCAACGTCGCAGTGGGTGATGCGATCCTCCCAGCAGGGACCGTGGTCGGCGCGGTTGGTTCGACCGGCTTCGCCACCGGCCCACATCTGCACTTCGAGGTGACAGTGTGGGGCACCAACGTCGACGCGATGACCTGGCTGAGCGTGCCCTTCGGCACGTAGCCACCGCCCGAGGTCGCCTCGAGCGCTAGAGCAGGAACGAGCGACTGGGACCGGTTGGCTCGAGTCCACCCGTGAGCTCAAGCAGCTGTGCGGCCGCGACGATCGCGGCAGTCTCGATGCGCATCAGCCGCGGGCCCATCGAGCACCGCACAGCGCCTCGCGCATCGAACGCGTCGAGCTCGGCCTGCGTCCAGCCGCCCTCGGGGCCGATGTGCAACACGATCGTTCGAGGCGGCGACGGCTGGCTGGTGACCGTCGCGCGGATTGTCACCTCGGTGTCCGGGTCGCCAACGATATGCAGTGCGTCGTCCGGCACGTCGCCACCGACGAGTGGGATCAGCGCGCGACCGCACTGCTCGGCGGCTTCGATCGCGATGCGCTGCCAGCGCGCGTAGCGGCCCTCGCCAGCACGCATCACCGAGCGGTCCGTCTCGGTTGGCACGAGCTGCGCGACGCCGATCTCGGTGGCCTTCTCGACGAGCCAGTCACCGCGCGAGGCCTTCGGGAACGCGCACGCGAGCACGATGCGCACAGGCGGCTCGGCCGCAGCCGCGACGTCAGCGCCGAGCGTGAGCACGACACCGCTGCCGGTCATCGCACCCACTCGAGCCTCGCGCTCACGACCGCCGCCATCGAACACCTGTAACGTCGCGCCCGAGCGGATGCGCAGGACCTCGCGCAGGCGGCGCGCACGCGCGCCAACGAGGGTGACTTCGCCACCTTCGCCCTGGTCGAACTCGTCTGGTTCGAGATGGAGTCGACGCATCTAGGCGTCTTTCACCGCGACGAGGCAGCGCCAATCGGCTTCCTCGGTCACCGCGATCTGGCGCAGTCCTGCCGCGCGCACCGCAGCTTCAATGGTCTCGCGCGCTGACTCGATGAACCCTGAGCCGATCCAGAGGCCACCGGGCACGAGCGGCGCCACACAGTCCGCCATCAGCTTCACTGCGGCGAGCGACGAGATGTTCGCAACCACGAGCTCAGCCTGCGGCGGTTCTGGCCACGGCCACGCCGGGCCAACGGAACCAGCCTCCAACGAGACCTGCGAGGTGACGCCGTTGCGCTCGACGTTCTCGCGCGCGACGTCCACCGCCTGCTCGTCGATGTCGACGCCCCACACATGCGAGGCGCCGAGCAGGATCGCGCCGATCGCGAGGATGCCCGAGCCGGTCCCCACATCGATCACGCGCATGCCGGGCTGGAGATGTGCCTCGAGCGCACCGAGGCAGAGCCGTGTCGTCTCGTGCTGTCCGGTACCAAATGCGCGCCCAGGGTCGAGGTCGATCACGAGGTCGCCGGGGCGCGCCTCGGCCTGCTCCCAGGAGGGCTGCACGACCATGCGGCCAACGCGCAGCACATGGAAGAACTGCTTCCACTCCTCGGCCCAGTCGACCATACGCACTGGCGCAATCTCGAGCGGCGGCAGTGGCGCACTCAGCACGAGCGTCGCGAGGCTGGCCTCGAGCGCTTGGCGCTGCGTGTCCTCGAACGGCTCGCGCACGCAGGCACGCACGACCGTCGGCTCGTCGAGGTATTCGTAGGCGAAGTTGTCGCTATCGATGGTGCGGATGGCCGGCTCGATCGAGACGCCGTCCGGCGCGAACTCACCGAGCACGTCCGCGACAAGCTCCGCCTCGTCACGCGGCACGCGCGCGATGATCTCGATCCACGAGTCGCTGGAAGGTGCAGTCATGCCTTACGCGAACGCGTCGCGGATGCGGCCGAGGATCGACGAGTCCTTGTCGCCAGCCTGCGCCGGCGTCCCCATCGACTCGGCGAGCTTTTCGAACAGCTCGCGCTGCTCGTCGCTCAGCTTGCTCGGCGTCACCACGCTCGTGTGCACGAGTAGGTCACCGCGCCCTGAGCTGCGCAGGTACGGCACGCCTCGGTCGCTGATCGTGAAGACGTGCCCGTGCTGCGTGCCCGGCTCGATATTCAACGCCACCGGCTCACCCTCGAGCGTCGGAATGTCCACGGCAGTACCGAGCGCGGCCTGCGCGACGTTGATGTGCAGGTCGTACACGAGGTCGTTGTCGTCGCGCTGGAACACCGCGTGCGGCTGCACGCGCACCAGCACGTAAAGGTTGCCATGGCCGCCACCGCGCGTGCCCGCATCGCCTTCGTTCGAGACACGGATCTGCGCGCTGTCGTCGATGCCGGCCGGAATCTTGATTGTGCGCTTCACGCTCGCGCGCCGGAATCCACGTCCGCGGCACCCGCCGCAGGGGTCGTTCACGATCAGGCCCTCGCCCTGGCAGCGGTCACAGGTCGCGACGTTCACGAACTGGCCGAAGAGTGACTGCTGCACGCGCCGCAGCTCGCCGGTGCCGCGGCATTCGGGACAGGTCTGCGGCCGGCTGCCCGGCATCGCGCCCGTGCCCTGGCAGTCGTCACAGCCCTCGTTGCGCTCGAACTCGATCTCGCGCTCGACGCCGAACACGGCCTCGGGGAACTCGATCGTCACCACCGTGCGCAGGTCGGAGCCACGCTGCGGACCGGCACGCCGCGAGGCGGTGCCACGGAAGAACGCGTCGAAGATGTCGCCGAAGCCGCCAAAGCCATCGAAGCCGTTGAAGCCCTGGCCCTGCGCGCCGACACCAGCCGCCCCAAAGCGGTCATACGAGGAGCGCTTCTCGGGGTCAGACAGCACCTCGTAGGCGGCGGCCAGCTCCTTGAACTTCTCCTCGGCACCCTCGTCCTTGTTACGGTCGGGGTGGTACTCCATCGCCAGCTTGCGGAAGGCGCGCTTGATGTCCTCCTGGGAGGCATCGCGCGGCACACCCATCGTGCCGTAGAAGTCTTGCTGCTGTGCATTTGTCATAGACATATCCAGTGTAGCAATCGCCTCGGCTCAACGCCCCATCGGGAACGCACTGATCTCCGCAGCAACAAGACGCCCCGGCGAATGCCGGGGCGTCTGCATTGGAGCCCAGAAGCGCCAGCCCTCGAGCAGGCTAGACCTCGCGGAACTCGCCTTCGACGGTGCTGGGGTCCTCGCCACCACCAGCCTCGGCGCCGCCAGGCGCGGCACCACTCGGAGCCGCCGAGGCAGCGCCGTACACGGCCTCGCCGATCTCTTGCATGCGAGCCGAGAGCTCTTCCATCGTCTCGCGGATCTTCTCCGCGTCGTCGCCACCGAGCGCCTCACGGACATCCTTGATGCCGTTCTCGACGCGCTCCTTCAGCTCCGGCTGAATCTTGTCGGCGTTGTCACGCAGCGTCTTCTCCGCGGAGTACGCGAGCGTGTCCGCCGAGTTGCGCACCTCAACCGTCTCGCGGCGCTTCGCATCGTCACTGGCGTAGGTCTCGGCCTCGCGGCGCAGCTTCTCGACCTCGTCCTTCGACAGGCCAGAGGCCGACTGGATGCTGATGTGCTGCTCCTTGGCCGTGGCCTTGTCGCGAGCAGCAACCGTCACCATGCCGTTGGCGTCGATGTTGAACTCGACCTCGACCTGCGGGACGCCGCGCGGCGCCGGCAGGATGCCATCAAGGATGAAACGCGCGAGCGACTTATTGTCGCCCGCCATCGAGCGCTCGCCCTGTAGCACGTGAATCTCCACGCTCGGCTGGTTGTCTGCCGCCGTCGAGAACGTCTGCTTCGCCGAGGTCGGGATCGTCGTGTTGCGCTCGATCAGCGGCGTCATCACCCCACCGAGCGTCTCGATGCCGAGCGTCAGCGGCGTCACGTCGAGGAGCAGGACGTCCTTCACCTCGCCGCGCAGCACACCCGCCTGGATCGCTGCGCCCACCGCGACGACCTCATCCGGGTTCACACCCTGGTGCGGCTCCCTGCCGAAGAACGACTGCACCTGCTGCTGCACGAGCGGCATGCGCGTCATGCCACCAACGAGCACAACCTCGTCGATCTGCGAGGTCGACACTCCCGCATCCTCGATCGCCTGCTTGCAGGGGCCGAGCGATCGCTCGACGAGGTCACCGATCAGCTGCTCCAGCTTGGAGCGCGTGAGCACAATCGCCATGTGCTTCGGACCGGTTGCGTCAGCTGTGATGAACGGTAGGTTCACCTCGGTCTGCTGCGTCGTGGAGAGCTCGATCTTCGCCTTCTCCGCGGCTTCCTTCAGGCGCTGCAGCGCCATCCGGTCCTGCGTCAGGTCGATGGCCTGGTCGCGCTTGAACTCCGCGATCAGGAAGTTGATCAGCACGTTGTCGAAGTCGTCACCACCGAGGAACGTGTCACCGTTGGTCGACTTGACCTGGAACGTGCCCTCACCCAGCTCGAGCACCGAGATGTCGAAGGTGCCACCACCGAGGTCGTAGACCGCGATCGTCTCGTCGTTGCGCTTGTCGAGGCCGTACGCCAGCGAGGCTGCCGTCGGCTCGTTGATGATGCGCAGCACCTCGAGGCCCGCGATGCGCCCAGCGTCACGCGTGGCCTGGCGCTGGGCGTCGTTGAAGTACGCGGGGACGGTGATCACCGCCTCCGTCACTTCCTCGCCAAGGTACGCCTCGGCGTCCGCCTTCAGCTTCTGCAGGATCATCGCACTCACCTCGGGCGGTGAGTATTTGTTGTCACCCATGGCAACAACGGCGTCGCCGTTGGCGGCACGTTCGATTGCGAACGGCGCGATCGCCCTGAGGTGCTGCACCTCGGCGTCGTCGAACTTGCGCCCCATCAGACGCTTCACGGAGAAGATCGTGTTCTCCGGGTTCGTCACGGCCTGCCGCTTGGCAACCGTGCCGACGAGGCGCTCACCACTCTTGCTCACCGCGACGATCGACGGCGTCGTGCGGCCACCCTCAGCGTTCGGGATGACCTGCGGCGTGCCGCCTTCCATCACCGCGACGCAGGAGTTCGTCGTTCCGAGGTCGATACCAATCACTCTGGCCATTCGGCACCTTCTTCCTAGTTCGATGCGAACGCGTGAGTCCACTCACGCTCGAAATTGCGAGTTAGTTCGAGGCAGGCCCGCCAGGCTGCCCGCTCCCCACGACGACACGCGCGGGACGGACAACCCGTCCATCGATCGTGTAGCCGGCCTGTACGACCGCGACGACCTGGCCCTCAGGGCCCGGCGCGTACGAGATCGCCTCGTGCATCGCGGGGTCGAACGCCTGGCCGTCAGCCTCGATCGGCTGCACGCCACTCGATTCGAGGACGGTGCGGAACTTGCGTTCCACCATCCGCACACCGTCGACCCAGCGGTGCTCCGCGATCTCGGAGTCGACTGACTCCAGCGCCCGGTCGAGGTCATCGAGCACGGGCAGGTAGTTCACGATCACGCTCGTCAGCGTGAAGCGCGCCCACTCCTTGCGCTCCTCGTCGGAGCGGCGGCGCAGGTTCTGATAGTCCGCGACAGCGCGCAGGTACTTGCTCCGCAGCTCCTCGAGCTCCGTCTCCAGCGAGGCTTCGGCCGGAGCCTGCTCCTCGTTCGCAGGTTCGAAGGGAACCGCGTCGTCGGACACCGACCCTTCGGGCGGCGTCCCGCTTCCATTTCCAGTCGTCATGGCATTCCTCGATCGACCTGTTCAGTCGGATAGCGGGGCGGCTACTGGCCGACCCCATGCAGCAACGTATTCATCAGCGAGGCTACGTAGCGCACACGCGGGATCGTGTACCCGTAGCGCATGCGCGTCGGCCCCAGCACAGCAATCGTGCCCGAGGGTGCAATGGGGTCACCGAAGCTCGAGACCACCAGGCTCCACTCGTGCATCCAATCGTCGGTATTCTCCGAGCCGATCATCACCTGAGTCATACCCGGGTTGAGCTCGGCCGGCAGCGGCAGCGCACGAGACAGCTCGTACGCCTCAAGGTGCCGCACCGCGTCCAGCATGCGATCCACCGAGGAGAACTCGGGCTGCTCGAGGGCGGAGCGGACGCCCTCGACGTATGCCTCCACCGCGACCTGCGAGGCGATCAGATCCGCCGTCGCACGCAGCACCCGCTCATCATCGTCATCCAGATCGGGCGTCTCGGCGGTCTGCCGCACGGTCGCCGCGTCGCCACCACTGATCCGCAGGTTCAGCCGCTCCGCCCGGGCGGCGAGATCAGCGCGCGCCGCAACCACCGACAGCTGCAGCACCCGCTGCTGGACCCGGCCATCATCCATCACCACGACCAGCAACACCGTCTCACCCTGGAGCTCGACGAGCTGGAGGTGACGCACCGTGCTCTGCTTCCGAGGTCGGACGATCACGGCCACGTTCGCGACCGCGCTCGCCAGCACGTGGGCGGCCAGGCTGAACCACTCCTCCGGTCGTGCCGGCACCTGGTGAAACTGGTGCTCGATGGTGCGCTGCTCGGCGCTGCCCACCGGCGACTCCGCCATCAGCTCCTCGACGTAGACGCGGTACCCGCGTTCCAGCGGCACGCGTCCGGCGGACGTGTGCGGCTGCGCGATGTAGCCGTCCTCCTCGAGGCGGGCCAGCTCGTTGCGAATGGTGGCTGTCGAGATCTGCAGCCCATGGTGGTCGACCAGCGCGCGCGAACTTACCGGCGCAGCCGTGTCGATGTACTCATTGATCACCAGGCTCAGAATCTCGGCGCGACGTCCGGTCAGCACCTCGGAACCTCCCATGGGGACTGATTAGCACTCTCAGGCCGAGAGTGCTAATTGCTCCAGAATTGTATCCATGCCCCCAAATCGGGTCAACGCCGGGACAACCCTGAGGCCAGCACGAGCAGGGCCTGCGGCCTATACTGCGGCCCGCTGTCCCCACGGCGGGGACAGGCAACGACGCGGGGAATCGTCCTGCCTGGTCAGCCCAGCCATAAGCCGTCGAGTGCCCGCAAGGCGCCAGCCCGCCCCGCTCGGGCCGCTTCGACACGCCCGGCCCCGACCGGCGCGACCGAGCGCGACGCCTTCTCGAGTCTCTACGAGGCGTACGCCGACAGGGTCTACCGCTACCTGCTCTCGCGGACCGGTCAGCCGGTGGACGCCGAGGAGCTCACCTCGCGCACCTTCCTGAACGCCCTCTCCAGCCTCGACACCTATCGAGGTGGGGGGGCCAACTTCGGTTCCTGGCTGATGAGCATCGCCCATAACCTGCTGGCGAACTGGTACCGCAGCCGCGGCCGCCGCGGCGTGGCCGCCTCGCTCGACGACGCGCTGGAGGTACCGGCCGACACGCCCGGCCCCGAGTCGTCACTCGAGATGTCCGAGCAGATCCAGCGCGTGCGCGAGGC
>JBAXNX010000052.1:0-8336 GCA_037133575.1 Chloroflexota bacterium | reverse complement strand
CGGCGCCTGCTTCGAACGCGGGCCCGGCGGCGTAGCTCGGGGACGGCTCGATGGTACCGAGGGATTCGAGGATGGTGGCGACTTCCTCGGCGGTGACGACCTCGCGGTCACCGGTGAGGACGGCGTCACACTTCTCGCCGATGGCCTGCTCGAAGTCGTTGAGGATCTCGTCACGGTCGGGGTCGCCGTTGAGGCGACGACGGGCCTCGTCGAGCCAGGCGTCGATGGCGGTGGCGCCGTCGGTCTCGATGTGCCGGGCGCGGCCGCCGAGGTTCACGATCTCTACTCGGTTCATGAGGACACTCCATCGCTGGGGCCTTCGGCCCGGAGGGCATCGGTGGGGGATTCGACGGCCGACGCTTCAATCCGGCCTTCGGCCGGGATGGCCAGCTGCTCGAGGGTGGTGCCGAGCTCGGACCAGTTCGCGCGGAGCTGGGTCAGACGCTGCGTGCCGGCCTCGGTGAGGCGGTAGTACTTGCGTGGCGGGCCGGCGTCGGACTCCTGCCACTCGTATTCGAGCAGGCCGTCGCGGCGGAGCTTGCCGAAGAGCGGGTAGAGGGTGCCTTCGCGGGTGGCGAAGTGGGTGCCTTCCAGGCGGGCGAGCACCTCCGCGGCGTAGAGCAGGCCGGTCGAGCACACCGTGAGGACGGCGAACTCCAGCAGGCCTCGCCGCAGGGAGGCGAAGGAGTCTTGCTCGAGGGGTTGGTCGGTGAGTTCAGGTACCATGTATACGCAAGGTACTGTGCGTTGAGCATCAGTGCAAGTGTCACGGCTGCGTACCGAGTACGTACCGGGGTCGGCCGTACGGTGCGGCCATGGGAATCGTCGATGCAGGTTGGCCGTTGATCGCAGGTGCGCTAGCGCTGCTGGCCGGAGCTACCTGGGTGCTGTTTGGCATGGATTCCGCCCAGCCGGTCCCACTCGACGCAGAGCGTGCAGCCGATTCCAACACGGAGGGTGAGGGCGTCGATGACCATACGTAGCGACTACCTCGAGGACTTCTGCTCGTCCATTTCGATGTACCTCGCCGGAGGGAACCGGATGAGCATCCAGTCGTCGACGGACAAGTTGGGGCACCTCGTCATCGCGCTCACATTCGACGACAGCGCAGCCTTTCATGCGTCGATGTCGACACGGTTGGCTGATGGTGCGTTGAGTCGCAGCTTTGCGAACGTGCAGCAGCCGGAAGCGATCGTGGAGAGCGATCTCGACAAGCAAGCCTCCTGAGGAACTCGAACCTCACTCACTGGACTCACTTCGTTTAGGCTGCGGCTCATGGCCGACAACGCTCGAATCGTGAGCCGAGTGCTTGTACTGGATCCCGACCAGCGGGTCTTACTGCTGCACTATCGCATCCGCGCAGAACTCGAGGTGTGGATCCCGCCGGGCGGCGGGGTCGAAGCAGGTGAGAGTCTCGCGGAGTGCGCGGCTCGTGAACTGCGCGAGGAGACCGAGATCGATCTCGCGAGTGGCGACCTCGAGCACGCATGGGTGCACGAGACTGACTACTCGGGACGGGCGATCCACGAGACGTATCTACTCGTTCGTCTCGATTACGTTCCGGGTTTGACGTTGCACGCGAACCCAGATGGCCCGATCGAGTTGTTGGAATATCGCTGGTGGCACTGCGCGGAGATCGCACTCGACGAGTCGGAGGTGGAGTTCACGCCGCTCGATCTGGATGTGCGACTGCGGCGCGTTCTCGATGGCGACTAGCGAGTACGAACACAGCGAAGCCCCGGTGTGAACCGGGGCTTCGCTGTGTGTGTGCGAATGCGATCGCTTAGCCGACGGCCTTCGTGATGAGGGCTTTGATCTTCGACTCGTCTGCACTCGTGAGCTTCGTGATGGCGTAGCTCGTCGGCCACATGTTGCCGTCGTCGAGCTGCGCTTTGTCGCTGAAGCCGAGCGTGAGGTAGCGAGCCTTGAACTTCGAGGCGGGCTGGAAGAAGCAGATCTGCTCGCCGTTGCTGTAGTAGGCGGGCATGCCGTACCAGGTGCGTGGCTGCATCTCGGGGACGGTCTTCATGATCAGCGCGTGCAGCTTCTCGCCGAGCGCACGTTCGTCGTCGGGCATCTCCGCGATCTTGGCGAGGACGTCGGGGGTGCCGTCGACGTTGCCGGCCTTGGCCTTGCGCCGCTCGGCTGCGGCTTCGCGCATGGCGGCTTTCTCGTCAGCGCTGAAGGTGTCGTTCGTGCTCGTGCGTTTCGTTGCGGTCTTCGTGGGCATCGGGTGTACCTCGATATGCGGAGATGTGCGGTGGCTAGATGGTGGCGAGGACTGCTGGGAGCTTTTCGAAGAAGGCGTTCCAGCCGTACTCGGCGCCCTGCTTGGCGCGGGTGTTGGTGACCTCGAAGCCGGTCTGCTCGAAGTGCAGGCGCGTGCCTGAGGCTTCGGGGGCGAGCTCGAAGGTGACGGTGGTCTCTACGCCGAGGCTGGCCCAGGTGTAGACGAGGCGCTCGTTGGGGACGGACTCGAGCACGGCGCAGTGGATGACGCCGTCCCAGTCGCCATAGGGCTGACCTCGGAAGTCGAAGGCGTGGCCGACCTCGGGCTTGAGGTCGTTGGGCATGAGCCAGTCGGCGAGGGCGTTGGTGTCGGTGAGCGCCTTCCATACCACCGGGGGTGGCTGGGGGTATGTGAGATCTCTCGTCACAGTGCTGAGGTCGTTGGTGGCTTCGGTGGTCATGGCTGGGGTCCTTTCGTTCGCTGGGACTGCATATCGGGGTTCTGGGAGTCGGACTCGGGTGCGTGAGTTGTGGGGGTTGGGTTCGTCTGCTCGAGGTGTTCGCGGAGGCGCTCGAACCTGTCGTCCCAGAAGCGCTCGTAGTGCTGGATCCAGTCACGCACGGTGCGCAAGCCGTCGGGGGCGAGGCGGTAGCGGCGTTCGCGGCCATGGCGCCGTTCGCGGACAAGGCCTGAGTCGAGCAGAACCTTGAGGTGCTGAGAGACGGCGGGGCGTGACATCTCGAACTGCTGGGCGAGGGCGTGGACGGGCATGTCGTCCTCGACGAGGAGGTCGAGGATGCGTCGGCGCACTGGGTGCGCGATAGCCCCATATGTGGCGTCGAACTCGGGTGCTTCGTGCGTCCTCGTGACCATGCACTGATATTAGGTAAGGTAATACTTACCTGTCAATGCTCGGAACATTGCAACTCGGGCCGGGCTCGAAGTGGCAGACTGCGGGCGTTTGGGGGAGCGGGCGATGCCGATCACTCTGGCGAACGGGGAGCTGTGTCAGTGCTGCGTAATTGCGGCGGGGGAGATGCCTTCGCTGACTGAGGTGCGGCGGTCGGCGCTGACGATCACCTGCGTCATACCTCGACAGCATGAGGTGGGGCATCTGATCGTGTTTCCGGTGCGGCATGTGCCGACGTTGATGGAGCTGACTAACGAGGAGACTGCGGCGATCGCGACGGAGACGCGCGCGATGGCGGCGGCGCTGCAGGCTGCGTACAGCGACGTCGAGGGGTTCCTGATCTATCAGAACAATGGGACGGCGAGCTTCCAGGAGGTGCCGCATGTGCACATGCATGTGGTGCCTCGACGGGTTGGGGGCGGGTGGCCGCGGATGCGGTTCGGGTGGAGTCGGCCGGCGGTGCCGGAGCGTGCGGAGCTGATGGCTCGATTGATCGAGGCGCGGCCATGACCAACGTCGCTGACTGCGCGGTGTGCGCGCTGATTCGCGATGGGGCGGCGCTCGGACGTGACGAGCTGTGGCGGACGGACGTGGCGATCTCGTACGTGTGTGCGTTCGACGGCGACAGTGTGGACCAGATCGCGGTGGCGCCGCTGCGTCATGCGGCGTCTCCGTTGGAGCTGAGCGATGCGGAGTTCGCAGCGGTGCTGATCGCGGTGCGCGATGCGGGGATTGCGCTGACTCGTGTGCTTGATCCGGATGGGGTGACGTTGCACGCGCACGTTGGTGCGGTGGAGCAGCAGGCTGCGGCACACCTCGAGGTGCTGTTGGGGGCGAAGGCGTTTGGGGTGGAGTTTGGCGAGCTACCTCGAGAGTGGCGTCAGGAGCCGTGGGTGCTCACTGATGCGGTGGTAGCGGGGTGGGACGAGACGTTCGAGCAGCGCGTGGAGATTGTCGCGAAGCTGCGGGGCAGCATTGCTGCCTTGGGGTAGTGGATCGCCTCGACACATAGCATTGATTCTTCGTGCTGTCGCGGATACAACATGCGTCCCCTGATGCGTGAAGCGAGGTCGCACTGTGGCTCGAATCCTTGGCTATATCGCGACGAGTCTCGATGGATTCATCGCGACGCCTGACGACGGTTTGGATTGGCTGTTCAAGTACGACGGCATGGACCTCGGTGCACACGACTACAAGGACTTCATCAAGCGCATCCGCACGGTGGTGATGGGGCGCGGGACGTACGACTTCATTGCGAACGAGTCGGCGCCGTGGCCGTATGACGAGCAGCGAGTGATCGTTGTGACGTCTCGTGCGATCGATGATCCGAAGGGGTCGTTGGAGCTGCGGCAGGATGTCGATGCCCTGATCAGCGAGCTGCGCGCGTTGGATGACGGCGATGTGTGGATGCTCGGCGGCGGGCAATTGCAGATGGCGTTCATGGAGCGTGGCGCGCTAGATGAGCTCGAGATCTACGTGATGCCGGAGCTGATCGGTGGCGGGCGGCCGCTGTTTCCGGCGACTGGGTTTGCGGCGAGCCCGACGTTGGTCAGCGCGGAGGCGATGGATCGTGGGTGCGTGCGACTGCACTACAGATTTGGCAACAACGCTTCGTGAGGTCGACAGGATGGGACGCACGCGAGCGCCTCAAAAGCCAAATTGCTTCCGCATTTCGTCCAGACGCACCTCAAGCTCGGCGATCTCGAGAGTTGGATATATCTGGATCCGGCGATCCGTTCCGATTTCCTCGGCATCGATCGTCACGCTTCGGCGAACTTCCTCGCTCTCGGCCCCATTCTCACTCAGAAGAATCCCCACAAATTCGACATGCCCATGAACTGGCCCACTGTCCACAGGCAAATGGAGATCGATAGGCAGGTGCGGCAAGTCGTTCTCATTGAAATGCACATGCACACCTGCAGGACACTTGAGCAACGCCTCGCGTGAGAACTGTGAACCGTTCACCTCTCCATGTAACCGGAGTCGGATGCTTAACGGCCGGCTACCAATGTTTTTCATGAGGATGTCAGGCAACGCTACGTGGTAGTTGGGAAGCTCCGGCGATTCGCGAGAGATACCTACGGGCTTCAATTCCACGTAGAGATTTGCACTCGTTAGCTCGATCTCTTGCGGCTCGATGGCCTGGTTACGCTCGCTCGAAAAGTAGGCGATGCCCATCGAAATGATTGCAACCACGAACGCAAACGTCGCCACACCCCATAGTGGGCGAGGGTCATCTTTCGACATGATCTGTGCTGCCGAGAGAGATGCACCTATAGCTACTGCGCCGAAGGCGAGTGTCGCGATCCGCTTCGCCTCACGATTTACCCGCGCTCGCGATACAGACGGCATGCTCGATCAGCCGAGTTCGATGGGGAGTTCGGTGCGCTGGGCCCATTCGGCCCAGGAGCCGTCGTAGTTCTTGACGTTGGTGTAGCCGAGCAGCTCGTGGAGGGCGAACCATTCGACGGCGGCTCGGATGCCGGCGCCGCAGTAGGGGTAGACGGTGCGGGTGCCGTCGATGCCGGCGGCGGTGTAGAGGGCGCGCATCTGCTCGAGGGGGATCCAGGTGCCGTCGGCGTTGACGATGAGCTCCCAGTTGAGGTGCTGCGCCTGGGGGATGCGGCCGAGGCGCGCGGCTTCGCGGTGGCCGTGGCTGGTGCCGACGTATTCGCCGTCGGTGCGGCAGTCGAGGATGACGGGCCTGTCTCCTGAGCTGGCCTGTTCGACGGCAGCGAGGACGTCCTGGTAGGTGCTGATGATGCTGGTGTCGGGCTGTGCGATGCGGAGCGACTCGTCGCTTCGGGGTGGTGTTGGTTCGGCTGTGAGGAGATGGTGCTCGCGGAGCTGCTCGTTGCCGCCGTTGAGCATGTGGACGCGGGGGAAGCGGAAGTAGCGCAGGGCCCAGTAGTCGCGGCCGGGCCACATGGAGCGCTCTGAGGCGTAGACGACGATGTTGCTTTCGGGGCTGATGCCGAGGCGCTGCGCGGTGGTCTCGAAGGTTTCGCGGAGGGGGACGAGGGCGCGGACGTCGCGGTCTTCGGCGAAGTCTCGATAGCCGTCGGTGAAGATGGCGCCGCGGACGTGTTCCTTGTTGTAGTTTGCCTCGTCGTCGGCGTCGCGACCTGCGTAGATGACGAGCAGGTCGGGGTCGTCGATGTGCGCAGCAAGCCATGCGGCGTCAACGAGGGCGTCGTTCGTAACGGGCATGGGGCTCTCCTCGAACTTCCAGTAGGTGGCGTACTCGAAGTGTAGTGCGCCTCGTGCGATGGGGAGGAGGTTGCCGCACCGCTAGACTCGGGAACGTTCTGGCTCAAGGGAGGCTGCGATGACACTCGACGGAGACGTGCCCGAGACGAGGGGCGTGACGGTGCAGCACCTTGCATCCGTTGACCTCGGGCCTGAGATCGCGGGGATGGCGGGGCGTGAGCTGCGCATGCGCATCGTGACCATCGAGCCGGGAGGCGTGCTCGGGCCGGTGCACGATCACGCCGACCGACCGGGCGTGGTCTACATCTTGCAGGGGACGATCACTGACCACCGCGATGGGGGTGGCTCGGGAGTACGGGCCGGGTGTGGGCTGGCCCGAGGACAAGAGCACGTTGCACTGGCTCGAGAACACCGGGACTACGCCGGCGATCGAGATCTCAGTCGATGTCTTCCGGCAGGGCTAGCGGCGCTCTAAGCAAAAGACCGGGATCTGGCGCTCGGTGCGCTGCTGGTACGCCTCGTAGTCGGGGTAGGCCTCGCAGGCTACGGACCAGAGGCGGGCGCGTTCGGTGGGGTCGGTGACGAGGCGTGCTCGACGGTCGGTGACGACATCGAGATCGCGCAGGGTGACGTCGGGGTCGTCGACGAGGTTGTAGTACCAGACGGGGTGCTCGGGCGCGCCGCCCTTGGAGGCGACGATGACGTAGTTGTCGCCGTCGGCGACACGCATCAACGGCACCTTGCGAATGCCACCGGTCTTGCGTCCGCGCATCGTGACGATGACGACGGGCATGTCTCGCATCGTGGTGCCTTCGCGGCCGTTGGTGGATTCGTAGAGCTCGACCTGCTGCGCGGTGCGCTCGCTCGGGCTTGGGATGTACTCGGAGGTCATGCTCGGCTCTTTCGTGCGGCGAACGGGCGGACTCGAGGGATTGCCGTCCGCGTGAAGTTGGACGCTACACCATTCGCTATGCTCACGGCGCTTCGCGCGGGAGGGTCTCGATGGCTTCCGATGATTCGAGCGGGGACAGTAGTCCCGGCAGGCTAGGTTCGGGTGCGGTGTCCGCAGCACAGGCTGTGGCTGCCCCACCCGGAGTCGCACTCGAATCACCCGGGCTTGACTCGGAACCTCCCTTAGCAGGCCGTCGCTTTCGCACCTTCGACTCGCTGATCGACGTGCCGGCGTTTCGCTGGTACATGCTGTCGCAGGTCGGCAACCAGTCGGCGCAGCTGATGCAGATGGTGGTGCGCGGGTTCCTCGCGTATCAGATCACGGGGTCGTTCACAGCGCTGGGCATCGTGGAGCTGGCGAACTCGGTGCCTCGTGTGTTCCTCGCGCTGTACGGGGGCGTAGTGGCGGACCGCGCGAGTCGGCGCGTGATCATTCAGACGGGGCAGGCGCTGAACACGCTGCTGGCGCTGGTGCTGGCGGCGCTGCTGTTTTTGGAATTGCTGCGGTTCGAGCACCTGCTGTTCGCGGCGATGGCGCAGGGGGTGATGAACTCCTTCGTGATGCCGGCGCGGCAGTCGATGATTCCGGAGATCGTCGGCACAGCGCGGCTGATGAATGCGTTCGCACTGAATACCTTCGGGATGAACGTACTGCGGCTCGGTGCACCGGCGCTGGCGGGTGTGTTGATCGCGACGGTCGGCTCGGCGTGGGTGTTCGTGGTGATGGCCGCGCTGTTCCTGTTCGCACTCGTGACGCTGTTCGCGATTCCGCAGACCAATGCAGCAACTCGAGCGATCGCGAGTGGGATGACGGCGGGGGCGCGGCGCGGGAGCCGGCTCGGGCTGCGGGAGATTGCAGAAGCGCTGGCGTATCTGCGCACGCAGCGATTGCTGTGTGCGCTGCTGGCGATGCAGTGCGCGATCTCGATCTTGTCGTTGCCGTACCAGCGATTGCTGCCGGGCTTCGTGGACCGCGTGCTGAGTGGCGGCGATCCTCGACTGACTGCGGGGCTGATGGGGGCGCTGCTGTCGTTC
>JBAXNX010000051.1:0-8404 GCA_037133575.1 Chloroflexota bacterium | reverse complement strand
CTCGGCGGCACGAGAGACGACGCTGCGGGCGAGGCCTTCGACAAGGTCGCGCGCCTGCTCGGCCTCCCATACCCCGGCGGCCCCGCCGTCTCCAAGCTCGCCACCGAAGCCGGCAAGCACCGAGTGCGCCTCCCGCGCGCCTGGCTGCGAGGCACTGACGACTGGTCCTTCTCCGGCCTCAAGACCGCCGTGCAGCGCATGGTCAACGAGCCCGACGCCCCACCGCTCGCCCAGATCGCCGACGCCTTCGAGGAGTCCGTCGCCGACGTGCTCTCCGCAAAGACCGCCCACGCCGCCGAACGAGAAGGCGTGCGCAGCGTGCTCCTCGCCGGCGGCGTCGCCGCCAACCCGCGCCTGCGCGCGCGCGTCCGCGAACGCGTTGAAGCGCTCGGCATCAGCTTCTTCGTCCCACCGCCCGTGCTCTGCACCGACAACGCCGCCATGATCGGCGCCGCCGCCGCACGTCACCTCGACGCTGCCCGCGATCCGAGCACGCCGATCGATATCCACTCGACGTTGTCCCCCGCAAACCGCGGCTCCCTGCTCTCGTAAACGGGCTCGCCTAGTTCGAGCCGTCCCACTCCGAGCGCAGCAGTCCGTACACAACCTCGTCGGTACGCCCGTCGCGAGCCATCGCGTGCGCTCGGAGCGTCGCCTCGTGTTGCATTCCGAGCCGTTCGAGTACGCGGCGTGATCGCATGTGCCGGACATCCGTTGATGCCCACACGCGCTCAAGATCGCGTGACTCGAACGCCCAACGCAGTACGGCTTGAGCTGCCTCCGGCGCGATCCCGCGTCCCCAGTACGCGCGGCCGATGGCGTACCCGAGCATCGCTGTCTGTGTGGATGCGTTGGTGTCGAGGTTCACGGTGCCAATGACATGCCCATTGAGCACGATCGCAAATGTCGCGAACTGATCCCAGGGTTCCGTCATATTGGTCGCGACAAACCGCTCTGCATCATTGCGTGTGAAGGGCTGCGGGATGTGGGGCAGAAACCGTGCGAACTCGGGGTCATCGCGATACACGAGCGCATCATCGACATCGCCTGCCGCGAATGGCCGCAATACCAACCGCTCCGTCGTGAGTAGTGGAAGACCCGTCAAGAGAAACCATTCAGTGCAGCGTCGGCACCAGGTGAAAACGGACACTGCCCACATGATCCGCGCGTACACCACAAGTCTTGCGTGTGCAGCAAGCCCTGCGCCTGTGCCGCGCGTCGAGGTGTCACGCGCAACGCCGAGCTCAGTGCGAGCGTGCGCCCATACGGACGCGGCGCGGGCCACGCCTCCACTAGCGCCGCCACATCGCGCGCGAGATCGATGTCGTCATACGCGGCAGCCAGCGCTGCGAGCAGCGGCAACGCCGCGTTCCACCCGAGCTCCGCTGCACGCCCTAATCCGATGACACTGTCGCCGAGCACCTGCGCACGCAGCGCATCAATCACGACACGTGGCGAACGCTCCGATGCGAGCACCGCGAGCTGTGCGAGCGGCTCCGGCCCGAGCACGAGCCCGATCGCAGCGAGTACGACCGTGCGCTCGTCATCCGACTCGCGACGCCGTCCCGAGCTCGCCACCAGCGCACGCTCGAGCAGCACACGCCACGCCTCGAGCCAACCGAGTTGCGCCGCCAGCGCCCCCGCACGCCATGTGCGCTCGGCCAACCGTCGCTGCCCCTCGCGTGCCAACGTCTCTAAGTGCTGTGTCTCGAGCTGCCCACTCGCATCGCCGTCAGCACACGGCGTCCCCCCGTTTGGCCCGAGCGCGACGAGTGCGCGCAGCCGCGCCACGCTCCCACCAAGCAACGGCGCGACCGCCACAGTCCGCGCCGACCCACCGCCAGGCAGCCCGGTTGGAGACAGGGCGAGGGGCGCCCCCGCGCCGCCCTCCCACACGAGATGCAGCACGACTCCGCGATACGCATCGTCCGAGGCATGCCCGTGCCGCACGAAGTCACTCGCGCGCAGATGCACCTCAACGTCCCCGGCGAGCACCACCCCGGTCGGCAGCGCGAACGCCGCCTCGCGCACATCCCGCCCCGCCCCGCGGCCGGCACGGCCGGCGCTCACGAGCACCCACGGCG
This sequence comes from Chloroflexota bacterium, assembly GCA_037133575.1. Taxonomy (GTDB): domain Bacteria; phylum Chloroflexota; class Dehalococcoidia; order UBA2979; family UBA2979; genus RH-chloro-G1. Next base: position 6,320 of record JBAXNX010000051.1, on the reverse strand, counting down.
CGATCAGCTCCGCCGGTAGCCGCCCGAGTAGCCATGCCGCGGTCAGTTCCTGTTCCGCGAACAGCCTTCGGCTGCTCTCGCCCTGTGGCTCTGTGTGGTCCGCTCGGTGATATGTGGGCGCGTCCTCGCGCAAGATGACTGGCATCATTGCGATTGCTCGCCGTCAGGCGGTGTCGAGTGCGCCTCATAGGGCGGGGCTTGCTCCGCGATCAGCGTCAGCAGCCGCTGCGCCATCCGCGCCGGGCGACTCGCCCCGCGCTCCCACTCCGAGATCGTCTGCTGCCGCGTCCCCACCCGCTCGGCGAACGCCTGCTGACTCTCCCCGAGCCGAGCGCGGAGTGCCAGCACTCGTTCTGGGTTCCAGTCCGGTCGCTCTTCGCCCATGCCAGGAGATTACACGATTCCGTGTAGCTTCAGAACCCGCCCCGAAACGCTGGGCGAAAAGTGCCAGCGGCACCTGGGCGAAAAGCCGCCACGACGGCTGGCAGTCGTAGGGCGAGAGTGCTAACATCCCGCCTCGCGGCGCGGTGGGGGCTTGAGCGCTCGGCGCACGCACGAAGAACGACAGTAGCAAGCAGATACGCCACGAAAGGATGGGAACACGTGCCGACCAGTGTTGTCCCGTTGACCGACCACATCGTCCTGAAGCCCGTCGAGCAGGAGGAGATCACCGCCTCCGGTCTCGTCATCCCGGACTCCGCCAAGGAGCAGCCGCAGCACGGCCACGTCGTCGCTGTCGGCCCCGGCAAGATGAACGAAGCCGGCACGATCGAAACCATCGAGCTCGGCATCGGTGACCGCATCCTGTACCAGAAGTACACGGGGCAGGAAATCACCGTCGACAAGCAGGAGTACATCGTCATCCGCTTCCAGGACGTGCTCGCACGCCTCGAAGAGACGGCCGCTCCCGCCGCGCGCAAGACCGCTGCTGCTCGCAAGTAGGCGCGAGCCCGCGAGCGACTCAAACGCGGGCGAGCTGACTCGCAGCGCGAATACGAGGAGGCCCCGATGGCGGCCAAAGAGCTGAAGTTCGAGGATCAGGCGCGCATCGCCCTCCGTGAGGGTGTCGACGTGCTTGCCAACGCGGTCAAGGTCACCCTGGGCCCGCGCGGTCGCAACGTCGTGCTCGACAAGAGCTACGGCCCCGCGACGATCACCAAGGACGGCGTCACCGTCGCCCGCGAGATCGACCTCCAGGACCGCTTCCAGAACATGGGAGCGCAGCTCGTCAAGCAAGTCGCCATCAAGACCAACGACGTCGCTGGTGATGGCACCACGACCGCCACTGTGCTCGCGCAGGCCATCTTCACCGAAGGTCTGCGCAACCTCGCCGCCGGCGCCAGCCCCGTGGGCCTGCGCGTCGGTCTCGAGCGTGCACAGCGCGCGGTCGCGCAGTACCTGCGCAGCATCGCCGTCCCCGTCGAGAGCAAGGAGACCGTCGCGGCCGTCGCCTCGATCTCCGCGAACGACAAAGAGATCGGCGCGCTGATCGCCGACATCATGGAGCAGGTCGGCAAGGACGGCGTCATCACCGTCGAGGAAGGCAAGAACCTCGACTTCGAGACCGAGATCGTCGACGGCCTCCAGATCGACCACGGCTACTCCGGCCCGTACTTCATCACCAACCCCGACCGCATGCAGGCCGTGATCGAGGACCCCTACATCCTCATCACCGACGCCAAGATCGAGCGCGCGCAGGACATCCTCCCGCTGCTCGAGAAGGTGCTGCAGGTCACCAAGAACATCGTGATCATCTCCGACGAGATCACCGGTGAGGCCTACTCGACGCTCGTCGTGAACAAGCTGCGCGGCCTGCTCAACCCGCTGCCCGTGCTCGCGCCGGCCTACGCCGACCGCCGCAAGGACGCGCTGGAAGACCTCGCCGTGCTCACCGGCGGCACCTTCATCACCGCCGACATGGGCCGCAAGCTCGACAGCGTCACTATCGCTGACCTCGGCCGCGCGCACCGCGTCGTCGCCGACGCCGACGAGACCACGATCATCGAGGGCGCTGGCAGCGACGAGGCCGTGCAGGCCCGCATCCGCCAGATCCGCGCGCAGATCGACGCCGGCGGCAGCGGTGCCTACGACGTCGAGAAGATGCAGGAGCGCCTCGCCAAGCTCGCTGGCGGCATCGCCGTGATCCGCATCGGTGGCGCCTCCGAGATGGAAGTCAAAGAGAAGAAGTACCGCGTCGAGGACGCACTCTCCGCGACTCGCTCCGCGGTGGAGGAAGGCGTCGTGCCCGGTGGCGGCGTCGCCTACATCCGCGCCCAGGCCGCTATCGACCGCATCGCCGCCAACGTCACCGACGCCGACGAGCTCACCGGCATGCGCATCCTCCGCCGCGCGCTCGAGGCGCCGCTGCGCCAGATCGCAGAGAACGGTGGCCGTGAAGGCTCCGTGATCATCGAGGATGTGCGTGATGCCAAGGACCCGAACGTCGGCTACGACGCCGCGGCCAACGTCTACGGCGACATGTTCAAGCTCGGCATCCTCGACCCGGTGAAGGTCACCCGTGTCGCCCTCGAGAACGCCGTCTCGGTCGCCAGCATCATGCTCACCACCGAGTCTGTCGTCGCCGAGCTCCCGCTCGACATGAACAGCCTCCCGATCGCCAACCCCGGCATGGAAGACATGACCCAGGGCATGTTCTAGGCGGCTCGCCGCTTCTCGCCCCGACGCATCTGAACGCAGGCCACCTCGCAAGGGTGGCCTGCTTCGTTGTCTGGTGATTCGCTAGAATCTGCTATGGCCTTCACGCTCCCTGTTGTTGAGCCCTGCCCCTTCTGTCTGTATGCGGCTGGCGAGGTAACTGCCGCGGCCGGTACAGGCGTGAACGTGCTCGAAGACGAGCTCGCGTTCTCCTTCGTGAATCCTCGGGCGATTCAGCCCGGGCACCTGCTCGTCGTGCCGAGGCGACACGCCGCGACGATCCTTGATCTCACCGCGGATGAGGCGGCGGCAGTCATGCGCATGGCGCATCGAGTCGCGCCGCTGTTGGTGGCAGAGTTCCAGCCGATGGGGATGAACATCTTCCAGAACAATGGTGTGCCGGCGGGACAGACCGTGCCGCATTACCACGTGCATGTCGTCCCACGGTACGAGAACGATGGCGGGACCTTCATCGAACCGAAGACGGTGATGCTCGCGGAGCGCGAGGCGATCGCGGCACGATTGCTCGCGCGACTGTAGCGAGCGCGGACACGTGCGCGAGTCGAGGGTTGGCGGCGACGAGGCTCGAAGGTCGACCCCATCACTCCGAGCGGTTCGAGTCCGGCTCCCTGCGCATTCGGAAATGCGTCGGCGTCTCCTCGACCACGCGAAACCCCAGCCGCTCCTACAACCGTCGAGCAGGATTCACGCGCAGCACCCGCAACTGCACCGCACGAGGCGCCGCCTCCGCGATTACCCGCCGTACCAGCGCCCCGCCGAGTCCACGCCCCTGCATCGAGGTCGCCACGCGAATATTGTTCAGCGCGACGAACTCCCCCTCATCCTCCACGTCGAGGTACCCCGCGACCGCCCCATCAACGAGCACCACATCCAGCGTCCGATTCGTCGCCACCTGAATGTCGCTCCAGCGCCGCCAATACACCTCGCGCTCATGCGCCTCATCCCACGGCCCAAACGTCGCCACCACATACCCGCGCATCGTCTCGACGTGCAGCGCATACAACGCCTCGATGTCAGCCTCGAGGGCAGAACGCAGCGTGTACTCCCGAATCTCACTCATCGAGTAGCTCAGCCAAACTGCGAATCGTCAGCAACGGCTCCCCATCACCGACCGTCGAGCTCGCCTCGCTACGCACGAGCCACACCGGCATCACCCCCGCCGCACGCGCTCCAACCACATCGCTCGCATACGAGTCACCCACATGCGACGCTGCGCTCGCAGGCACATTGAGCCGGTGCAGCGCCCCCTCAAAGATCGCTGGCTCAGGCTTCCAGAAGCCGATCTCGCCGGACACGACAATGGTTGCGATGTGACGGTCGAGTCCCGTGACCACGATCTTTTCGCGTTGAATGTCTGCTGCGCCGTTCGTGACGATGGCGACCGAGTACCGCCCCGCGGTCGCTTCGAGAAAGGGAAGTACGTCTGGGAAGAGTTGATAGGTGTCGTGACGGGCCGCTGCGTAGAGAGCGACTGCACGCTCGACGATGGCGTCGTCATGAATGGCGCATCGATCGAGGGCAGAACGCCACTGCGCGGTGCGAGCGGTGATGCCATCAGCGCCGGAGCCAACGGTCGGTAGTCCGGTCGCTGAGTAGAAGCTCCGTGATTCTTCGACGTACACGCGCGCAAGAAGCTCCGCGTCGATGTCGGATACCTCCTGAACGAGCTGACTCGTTGTACGCCGCACTGCCTCGTGCATGCCGCGATCGTCGTCGAGCAATGTCTCGTCGAGATCGAGTAGCAGCGCGCGAATGTGAGAGCCAAGCATCGAGCGACCTATACAAGCACGCCGCGCTGTGTGTCGTTAGCCGCCAGACGAATCCTCAGGGCGAAAACCGGCCGTGTCGGCCGCTGCCTGGAGTGCCATGCGCTCGACCTCGGTCGACAGCGCGGCCAACGCCTCATCGAGCGAGTACACCTCGAAGCCAGCGAGCAGCAGATCCACCTCGGGCTCACCCGACACCGGCTGCAGCACCGAGCGCAGCCAGCCCGTCGTCTGTGCACCGACACGAGGCGAGGACATGCGCACCGGAATCCGCGACTCACTCATCCGAGCAGGCCCCGTCGCGTCGAGGTGCAGCCGAGCCCGCACCAGGTCAGCGGCGGCGGCCTCCAACGTGTCGTCGCCCACGGGCGGAGCGAGTGACAGCATCGTCGGGTGCGGCCAGTCCGGCCACATCGCCAGCACAAACCGCGGCCCGTCGGCGGTCTCCAGCACCGGCACCACCACGGCGCGCTCCGGCGCGGAGGCTTCCACCTCGCGCTCGCTCAGCGCGGCCAGGTGCAGCACAGCACCCGTCGCCTCGACGTGGTCTTCTTCATCTGGGAGATCGGAGGCGGCTTCGTTCGTCATCTTCGAGATGCTACAGGTGCACGCCGTGGAGCAGCGACTCGGCGTCCGAGTACGGCCCCACGATCGCAATGCGCAGCCGCGCCTCGTCGATCACCTCGTGCGCAATCGCCGAGATGTCCTCGCGCGTCACCGCCTCGAACCGCGCCACCGTCTCGTCTGGCGTCAGCAGCGGCAAGCCGCGGATCGCGCGCGATCCGTACCACGAGGCGACCGCGCCCGTGTCCTCCACGTGCAGCTGAATGCGCGAGCCGAGCAAGCCCTTCGCGCGCACCAGCTCGTCGTCCGTTACCCCGTCGTCGCGCACGATGCGCAACACCGAGGCGATCTCGCGCAGCGTCGGCGCGGCGTTCGAGGGGTCCACGCCGGCGTAGATGCCGAACGATCCCGTGTCCGCCAGCTGCGTCGTCGCCGAGCGCACGTCGTAGCACAGCGCCAGCTCCTCGCGCAGTCGCACGAACAGCCGCGATGACATTCCCTCGCCAGTGATCACCGACAGCGCACCCAGCGCGTACCGCCGCATGTCCGTCGACGGCAGCCCCAGCATCCCCAGCGTGATGTGCGCCTGCTCCGTGTCCTTCTCCAACAGCCGCGTGCGCTCGCCGCCCTCGATCATGTTCGGGCGCCACTGCGCCGGCCGCCCCGACTGCCAGTCGCCCAGCAACTCAGTTGCCAGCGCCAGGCCTTCCTCTTCGCTAATCGCACCGGCGATCGAGCACACCGTCGCGTTCGCCACGTACTGCTCGCGGTAATACGCGCGCAGCCGCTCCTGGCTCACCGCGCTCACCGTCTCTGCCGAGCCAGCGATGTCACGGCCGTGCGGCTGTCCCGGCCACAGCAGCCCGTCCAGCGCGATACCGGCGAGCTCGTCCGGGGAATCCTCCACCGCCGCAAGCTCCTCGAGGATCACCCCGCGCTCGCGCTCGATCTCATCACCGACAAACAGCGAGGCGCGCAGCATGTCCGCCAGCACGTCCATCGTCTGTGCCGCGTGCGGCGGCGTGACCTTGCCGTAGTAGACCGTGTACTCGCGCTCGGTCGCCGCGTTCAGCGACCCGCCGACCGCGTCTAGCTCCATCGAGATGTCTTGCGGGCGCGGGCGCCGCTCGGTGCCCTTGAACGCCATGTGCTCCACGAAGTGCGACAGCCCCGCCTCCGGGTCCATCTCGAACCGCGACCCGGCCGCCACGTACAGCGCCACCGCCACCGAGCGCGAGTGCGGCATCGGGGTCACAAGTACCCGCAGCCCGTTGGCGAGCGTCACAGGCTGGGGCAAGGGGACTCCTTCAACGA
>JBAXNX010000050.1:0-8424 GCA_037133575.1 Chloroflexota bacterium | reverse complement strand
GGCCACGAGGTCGGACGGGGTGAGGTGCCAGATGGATCTCCCAGCTGACCGCGTTCGAGGGATACTGGAACCGTGACCCAGGAACCAACCGCACCGATCCCACCGCGCGAGCGCTACACCGCCCCGCCCGACGCCGCCCCGCTCTTCGAGCGCATCGGTGGCCGCGAGGTGGTCCATCGCCTCGTCGACGACTTCTATGCCCGCATCGAAGCGGACGAGGAGCTCCGAGCGATCTTCCCCGAAGACCTCGGCCCCGGCCGCGAGAAGCAGAAGCTGTTCATGGAGCAGTGGCTCGGCGGCGAAGCCCTCTACAGCGAGCGCTACGGGCACCCTCGACTGCGGCGGCGGCACTTTCCGTTCGTCATCGACCAGCGTGCCGCGGGCCGCTGGCTGCACCACATGACCTCGGCGCTGCGGGCGTCAGGCATGCCGGAGCAGGAGCTGCAGGAGATCCTCGCCGGCCTGGGCCCGCTGGCGAAGCACATGGTGAACTCGGGCGACGACGTCCCACGCGCCGAGATTGGCGACGCGTTCCTCACCTGACCTCTAGGCCTAAGAGGCGGGCTTTACCGCGACGTGCAGGGCGACCGTCCCGAACATCAGCCGACGGATGTCACGCACCTCGAAGCCGGCGCGGGTCAGGCGCTCGGCAAGCTCGGGTGGCGTGAGGAAGTGGCTAACAGACACGGGTAGGTACTGGTACGCGCTCGCGTGCCCCGAGACGAGGCGGCCGATCAGCGGGACACCGCGCTGGAAGTAGAACTGAGCAAAGGGCCGCAGCAGGCTCGGCTCCATCTTCGGAATCTCGAGGATACCCAGGCGGCCGCCCGGCTTGAGCACCCGGAACGCCTCGGCCAGTGCCGTGTCGAGCGCCGGGATGTTCCGCACCACGAACCCCGAACACCACACGTCCACGCTCGAGTCACGAATCGGCAGGCGGGTGGCGTCGGCGACCCCGAGGCTCAACGAGCGCCAGCCGGCGCGCTTCGACTTCTCCAGCCCGTGGACGAGCATCGGCCGAGCGAAGTCGACCCCGAGCACCCTCGACGCCCCCGCCTTCAGGCAGGCCATCGCCAGGTCGGCGGTCCCCGACCCCACGTCGAGGACGACGTCGCCGGGGCGGACCAGGGCTCGGGCGGTCATGCGGCGCCAGAGGTGGTGCTGGCCGCCGGTCATGATGGTGTTCATCAGGTCGTAGCGCTCGGCGATGTCGCCAAACATGCCTCGGACGTAGGTCGCGCGCTCGGTGCCGTCGTGCTCGAAGAGCTGCTGCGGGTTCGCCTGGTTCGTCATAGCCGTCAGTCTAAGGTGCTTGCCGGCCTATCGCCGCTGGGGATGTTCACGTGCCTTATCAATTTGTTTCACGTGAAACACTTGTTCTATACTGATGAGCAGTTCCGCTCAGTCAACAACTGCTCATGTGCATAGGCTGTTGGCATAAAGAGCGGCCAGTAACCGGTATACTTGGGGCGAATCTCCCCCGATTCCACGCCGAGGCACGTCCATGACGCTCCGCCTCTTGCCCTGGGCACCTGAGTACGGCACGGCGATGCAGTTCGACGCCGACGAAGTCACCGGTAGCGGCCGCGAGGCCGAGACCGACCCGACTATCGAGGGCCCCTGGGCCGCTGTGCTCCCCACAAACGATGCGCCCGAGGCGGTGCAGATCGTCGATGGCGTGCGCCGCGCGGAAGCTCACGCGATGGACGAGGCGTCCGACGGTTCCGCGGTGTTTGGGCTGTTCGGATCGCTGGCGGTGGGCGCTGTGCGGCTCGAGCCGGGCGGGAGCGCGCGACTGCTCGAGGATGTGTTTCACGTCGAGCGTCGGTACCTGCAGACGGGCGGCACGCCGCTCGTGCGCGAGGTGTCCAGCGGGGCCGCGAGCCTGCGCTTCGCGCCGATGATTCCGGACCAGGCGCACACCTCGAACGATCTGGTGGCGTCGCTGAACCGACTGATGCTCGACGAAGAGGCGCGGCTCGCGGAGTCGCTGTCGCGCGACGAGTCGACGCTGACGTTCGTCGATGGGCCGCTGCGCTTGCGCGCGCCCGGGCAACGCGTCGTCGGCTACATCAAGCGCATCCATCGCTGGTACCTCGACCCTGAGCACCAGGTGTTGCTGCCGCAGCTGCGACCGGGCGAGCGCACACCGCTGTTCCGCATCACCGAGGATGGCCACGAGCGCACCTCGTGGTTCCTGCGGCTCGCAGACCTGCGCACGCACTTCCACCCGCTCGCGGGGTTGATGCGGCTCGAAGTGCCGGGGACGTTGCCATTGCCCGATGCGGCACGACTCGCGGACCAGTCGGCGCGTGTGCTGCCGTTGCTGGCGTCGTCGCCGGTGCGCGACCCGCGCTCGCCACAGAACCTCATCCCGGTCGGCGCGCTGGAGCATGCACTCACGCATCGCCTCGGCGATCGCCGCTGGGTGTCACGCCTGATCACCGCGACCATCGGCCGCGAGTACGCGGAGTTGGCGCGATGACCTCAGCACGCATCGAAGGCGAGCACGAGGAGCACGGGCCGGTCGGGCTGGTGCTCGGCACACCGCAGGAGGCGGCGACGCCGCTGTCGTTCTGGGTCTACGTCGATCCCGAGCACTACCTGCAGCTGGATGACGTCGTGCATGTGCAGTCGCATCTGCCGGGCGGCGACCCGATCGATGTCTACGGCATCGTTGACGAAGTAAAAGCACAGCACGAGGGCGTGACGTTCCACTCGGACGTGCAGCTCGCCATCGATGGCGTGCTGCCCGTTGCCACAGCCGTTTCCGCGCACGTCTCGGTGACGCGCGTCGAGCCCGAGATCTTCGTCCCGCCCACACCGGGCACCGAGGTGCATCGTGCCCACGGTGCGGCTCGTGACGCAGCGCTGTTCTTCGACGGCATGAAGACGCGCATCCCGTTCGGCATGTCGCGCGCCGGCGAGCCGGTGTTCGCGAACATGGAGTTCCTGGACGGGACGCGCGGCGCGCACGTGAACATCTCCGGCATCTCCGGCGTCGCGACGAAGACCTCCTACGCGATGTTCCTGCTGCACTCGCTGTTCGAGGGCGGATCGCTCGGCATCGAAGCCGCGAACACGCGCTCGATCATCTTCAACGTGAAGGGCGAGGACCTGCTGTTCCTCGACCAACCGAACTCCGGACTCGACGCGGAGCAGCGAGGCCGCTACGCCGCGTTGGGCCTGCCCGCGCAGGCGTTCAAGTCCGTCGCGCTGTATGCGCCGGTGCGACGCGGCGCGCAGCTGATCCCGGACACGGGTTCGCGCATGGATGGCGTGACCGGCTACTGCTGGACGCTGCGCGAGTTCTGCTCGGACCGCTACCTGCGCTTCCTGTTCGCCGATGCGGACGACGAGCGATCGCAGATCGCCTACGTGGCGCAGGCAGTCGAGGCGCAGCTCGCACTCGCCGCGCGGCTCTCATTGCCAATGGACTCAGCGACCGTCGAGATCGGCGCGCGACGCTGCACGAACTTCGACGAACTGGTCGAAGCGATCGCCGAGATGACTGACCCCGACCAGGGCGGCACGTGGGGCGGGCGCGCGGCGGGCGGCACGATTCAGGCGTTCCTGCGCCGGCTTGAGGCCGCTGCACCGCACATCGGACAGCTGATCCGCGGCGACGACTCGGAAGACATGGGCTCGCATCGCATCGACTGGCAGCGCGAGCAAGTCACTGTTGTCGACATTCATCGCCTGCACGACCGCGCGAAGCGATTCGTCGTCGGCACGGTGCTGAAGCGCATGTTCGAGGATAAAGAAGCGCGCGGCACGGCTCGACCGCTGGTGTTCGTGGTGCTCGACGAACTGAACAAGTACGCGCCGCGCGAGGGGCACTCGCCGATCAAGGAAGTGCTGCTCGACATCGCCGAACGCGGGCGTTCGCTCGGCGTGATCCTGATCGGCGCGCAGCAGACGGCGTCCGAGGTGGAAGCGCGCGTGGTCGCGAACTGCTCGTTCCGCGTGGTGGGCCGCCTCGACACTGCGGAGGCGCAGCGCGCCGAGTACGGCTTCCTCACGCCGGCGGCGCGCGCACGCGCGAGCCTGCTGAAGCCGGGCACGATGATCCTGCACCAGCCGGAGATCCCGGTGCCGCTGCTGGTGCAGTTCCCCTTCCCCGCATGGGCGACTCGAGCGTCCGAGGTCGGCGCGACGAGCGATCCGTTCGCGCGCTTCGACCGCTAAGGATCGCTGATGCGCTTCCTGCACACCGCTGACTGGCACGTCGGACGCACGATGCGCGGCCGCTCTCGCTCGTCCGAGTTCCACGACGTGCTGGCGGAGATGATCGAGATCGCGCGCGACGAAGGCGTCGAAGCAATGCTGGTCTGCGGCGATATCTGGGACTCGGCAGCACCGACGCCTGAGGCGGACCGGCTCGTCTATGAGGCGCTGCGCGAGTGCATCGGGCACGGCATTCAAGTGGTGCTGCTCGGCGGCAACCACGACTCGCCGCGCAAGCTCGAAGCGCTCGGACTGCTGTCGGAGCTGCTCGGCGTGCGCACGCAGTTCAAAGTGCTGCGCCCGGATGCTGGGGGGATCATCGACATCGAGGGGCGCAACGATCAGATCGCGCGCATCGCGGCGGTGCCGTGGATGCGCGAGGGTGATCTGGTCGATGCGCAGCAGGTGATGGGACTGCAAGAGCAGTGGTTCAGCGCGTACGCCGACGGCGCCGCGCAGATCTACCGCGCGATGTGCGACGGCTTCCGCAAGGAGACCGTGAACTTGCTGATGGGGCACGTGTTCGTGAACGGCGCGAACTACGCGACGCGCGACGGATCCGAGCGACAGCTGCACATCGGCCAGGCGTACGGCATCGATCCGTCGGGACTGCCCGGCACGCCGCAGTACATCGCGCTGGGGCACATCCATCGCCCGCAAACGCTGCGAGAAGCCTCGGTACATACGGAATACGCCGGCTCATTGCTGCAACTCGACTTCGGTGAGACCGAGGACAAGAAGCGCGTCGTCGTGTTCGACGTCGAGCCTGGCCGGCCAGTGCGTGACGTGCGCTCGATCGAGCTCACCAAGGGTAGGAAGCTCGTCGAGCTCAAGGGGCGACTGGACGACGTGCTTGCGCGCGCCTTGAAGCTGCATGACGAGCACGTGCGCGTGCTACTGCAGGTCGACCAGCCGGAGCCGGGACTCGCGCAGCGCGTGCGCGACCAGGTGCCGGGTGCGGTCGATGTGCGACTCGATTACCCCGAGCTCGCGCAGGACGACGCGCCCGCACTCTCCTCGCTCGCCGCGGACGAGCAGTTCGCGCGCTACTACCGCTCGCAGCACGGCGCGGAGCCAGACATCGACACGCTCGCGCTGTTCCGCGAGTTGCACGACGCGGTCGTGAGCGGCGTACCAGCCAGCGCGTCGTCCGACAGCGACAGCAGCGAGGCCTAGCGATGCGCCCGGTACGCCTCGAACTACGCGGCTTCACGGCGTTCCGCAACGAGACGGTCGTCGACTTCGAGGGGCGGCACCTGTTCGCGATCACCGGTCCGACCGGCGCGGGCAAGTCGTCGCTGCTCGATGCGATCACGTGGGCGCTGTACGGCCGCGTGCCGCGTGTCGGCGTGCAGACGAACCAGCTGCTGTCGCTCGGCGCCACGGTGATGGCCGTGCGCTTCGACTTCCGCGCGCGCGGAGAGACGTATCGAGTCAGCCGGCAGCGCGGCAAGACGATGGCGGCGCGCTTCGAGCGCGAGGTCGCGCCCGACCAATGGCACCTGCTCGCGGACCGCGCCACCGAGGTCGGCACTGAGGTCGAGCGCGTGATCGGGCTCGACTACGAGACGTTCACGAAGACGGTGCTGCTGCCGCAGGGCGCGTTCGATGCATTCCTGCGCGGCGACCCCGGGCAGCGTCGCGACATCCTGTCAGGCCTGCTCGGACTGTCCGTGTACGAGCAGATGCGCGAGAGCGCGCAGGCGCGTGTGGTCGGCGCGCGCAACCGCGCCGAGGAGCAACGCGCGCAGGCCGACCGGCTCGCGGACGCGACGCCTGAGGCGATTGCCGCGATCGATGAGCAGCGACAGACGATCGCGGCACGCATGACGACGGTGCGACAACAGCGCGAACGCCTGAGCGCGCTCGTGACACTCGAGCGCGAGGCGAGCGAACGCGCGCGCGACGCGACGGGGGCGCAGCAAGCGGCCTCGAACGCTGCGCAGGCGGAGACAACCGCGCGCGAGACACTGGCAGCCGCGGAGCAGGCGCTGGAGAGCGCGACGCAGGCACTCGCACGCATCGGTGCGGAGCGGGCGACGCTCGCGTATGACGCGGAGCGGCACGCGGCGTTGCGGCAGCAGGCGGAGCAGCTGGTGCAGCGTGCGAATGCGCGCGCAGACCTCGAACGATTCGAGGCGGCGCTGGTGGTCGCGCAGCAGGCGTGCGAACAGGCGCGTGTCACGGCGGACAGTGCAAGCACGGCTGCGAAGACTGCGCGCGCGGCGCTGACCAAAGCGACGAAGGCGCGCGACACGGCGCGCACGGGGCTTGCCTCGAGCGCGGGAGTCGCACTCGCGACGGTCGCGCTGCTGCGCGAGACGCAGGCGCGGCTCGATGGCGAGCGTGTCGCGGCGGAGCGCTGTGCTGGCGAGGCCGAGCAGCGCGTACAGCTGATTGAGGCGCTGACAAAGCAGGCCTCGGACGTGCGTGCGGAACTCGAGGGCGCGGACAGCGAGGTGCAGCACACGACGGCGGCAGCAGCGCAGGCCGAGGCCGAGCGTGTCGCCTCGGACGCTGCGCAGGCGGCGGCCTCGACACGGCGTGACGAGGCCGTGGCGGGGCGTGCGCTCGCGGGGCGCGAGTCGGCGGCAGCGGACTTGCGGCGCGGGCTGGCGATTGGCGACCCGTGCCCGGTGTGTGGCGAGCCGATCACTTCGCTCGCAGAACACGACGCGCCGGACCTCGATGCAGCGGACGCGGCGGTGCGTGAGGCGGAGGCCGTGCTGCAGACGGCGCGCGCGGCGCGTGAGACGCGCATGCAGTCGGCGACGGCGGCGCACGCACACCTCGAGGCTGCGCGCGGGCGGCTGGCGAATGTGCAGGGGCGACTCGACGCGGTGGAGGCGGAGTGTGCCAGCGCTGGTGTGGTGCTCGCGGAGATTGGTGTGGCGCACACGCAGGCGACCGTGCAGGTCTCGACGGCGCGCACTGCGGTGGCGGAGGTCGTGCAGCGGCTGGCCTCGAACGGCGAGCGGGAGCGTGGGGTCGCGCTGCTGCTCGCGAGCGTGCCGGCGGAGGTGCAGCCAGACGACGGCGCTGAGGCGGACGACGGTAAGAAGCTCGAGGCGACGTTGCAGGCGGCGATCGCGAAGCACGCCAGCACCGCAAGCACAGCGGGCGAGGCAGAACGCGCGGCCGGTGCAGCGGATGAAGCGGTGCGCGCGGCGACGATTGAGGCGACGCACGCCGAGGAGCGCGCAGCCTCGGCGGCTGTGGCCGTGGGCGATGCACGCGCACGGCTCGAAGCGCTCGGAGCGAGCGATGGGGCTGATGGCGAGGCACTGCTCGCGGCGCTCGGGGCGGCGGAAGCGCAGGCGAAGCGGGACACGGAGCTCGACCAGGAGGCGCGGACAGCGGAGTCGATCCGCGCCGGCGAGGCCTCACGGCTCGACGAGCGACGTAGCGCACTCGTGGCGGCGAGTGCGGATGTGGCGCTGCGCGGGGCGGCCTCGAAGGTTGCGGCGGAGGCGACGAGCGTCGCGGCCGAGGTGTATGCGGTGCAATGGCGCACGATGCGTGATGTGACGAGCGCGCCGGATGCGGAGCAGCTCGCGCGGTGGGGCGAGCGTGTCGGGCGCGACGAGGTACAAGTCGCGACCGAGCACGCGCTCACGGAGCAGCGACTCGAACAGGCTCGGGCGCATGCGGTCGAGGCCGAGCAGCTCCGCGTCGAGGCGGCCGTGCAGGAACGGACGTTCGCGGTCGCGCAGGGACTGGAGCAGGACCTGCGGCGGAACAACTTCATCGCGTACGTGCAGCGCGAGGCGATGCAGGTGCTCGCCTCGGAAGCGGCGGATCGGATGGAGCACCTCTCGCGCGGGCGCTATCGCATGCGCGCGGACGGCGATGAGTTCGTGGTGATCGACCGGCTCAATGGCGACGAGCAGCGCTCGGTGAAGACGCTGTCTGGTGGCGAGACGTTCCTCGCGAGCCTCGCGCTCGCGCTCGCGTTGGCCGAGCGACTGCCGTCGCTCGCGGGACACGGCAGTGCAATCTCGCTCGAATCGCTGTTCCTGGACGAGGGGTTCGGCACGCTCGACGCCGACGCGCTCGACGTGGCAATCGAGGCGCTCGAACTACTCGCGGGCGACAACCGGATGATCGGCGTGATCTCGCACGTCCCGCTGATCGCCGAGCGCCTACCGGACCGCATCGAGGTGATGCGCGTCGGCGGGAGCAGCACCGTCCGCTAAG
>JBAXNX010000049.1:0-8462 GCA_037133575.1 Chloroflexota bacterium | reverse complement strand
TTCTCGATCATGTCGTACGGGGCCGACAGCCAGGGGGCGCTGCTCGCGATGAACCTCGCGGCATGCGCGCTCGGGATCGTGATGGCGTTCCTATGGACCTCGGCGATCACGTTCCGCTCGGCGGTGCTGCTCGAGGGGCCGGCGTTCCGGCGCGTGGCGGTCGTGCAGCTCCTCGGACTGCTCGCGAACGAGGCGGTGTTCGCGGCAGGCACGTTCGCACTCGACGCAGAGTCCACGGAGCTGGCCTACCGCATCGTGGTGTTCACGCTCGCGGCGGCGTTCGTGCAGCTCGTCGTGACGTTCGTCGGGATGCACGTGTGGGGGTACCGAGTCTTCCTGCCGGCGCCGGAGCGGCGCGTGCTGGCCGGCGAGGACTGGCATCCGGAATCGCCGACCGACGTCGAGCTGATCTCGATCGCTGCGGGGGAGCGGCAGCTCTCCGGGTTCTGGCAGATGCGCGGGTGGGCGCTCTCGTACGCCGTCGCGTTCTCGGCGCTGCTCGGGTACGGGTGGTACTCGACGGTCAAGCTCGGCATGACCAACGGTGACGGCACCGCGCGCGTCACGCAGGCGTTCCAGGTGATCTTCAGCCGCGAGCCGCACCTCGCGGCGCTCGGGTTTGTGTGGCCGCCGATCCCGGCGTTCACGGACATTCCGCTCGTCGCGCTGCTGCGACCGCTCGGGTACGCCTCGTTCGCCGGGTCGGTGATGGGTGCGACGTACGCGGCGGGCGCGGTGGTGATGTTCGCAAGCGTGCTGCGCGCGCTGGGGGCGAACCGCGTGATGACGGCGGTGCTCGCGGTCGCCTTCGCCACCAATCAGTACTTCTACCAGTCCGCGGCCGCGGGGCTGTCGGAGCCGGTGCTCGCGTTCTTCCTGCTCGCCTCGTTGCGCGCGTACATCGCGTGGCTGCACAACCCGCAGCCGCAGAACGTGATGTACGCAGGCCTCGCGTGCGCAGGCGGGATGATGTGCCGCTACGAGGCAGCGTTCTGGACGTTTGCGATGGCGCTCGCGTTCATGATCACGCTGTACGAGGGCATCCCCGGGCTGTCGTTCCTGCGCACCCCCGGCGCGGGCTCTGCGGCCGAGGCGCGGCTGCGCATGAGCTCGTCGGTGTGGGCGTTTCTCGCACCAACTGCATTCGTGGTGATGGTGTGGGTGATCCTCAACCAGCAGATCGCTGGCAGCCCGCTGTACTTCCTCAACGGGCCAGGCTCGACGCGGATGTCACCGGACACGGCGAAGCTCGCGGGCGAGGGGCTCGCGGCGTACTCGCCGCAGGGTCTGCTGGTGTTCCACGCGTATCACTCGGTGTCGGGCGTGATCGTGATGCTGCTCGACCGCACGCTGTTCTTCTCGCCGCTGTTGCTCGTGGTGACGGTGATCGCCGCGCCGCTGGCGTTGTTGCGGCGTGACTACCGCACGCTGGGGCTGTTCATCATTGTCTGGTCGATCACGGTGTTCGCACTGATCACGGGCTACCTCGGATCACTGCCGCCGTATCAGCGCTACTGGTACTGGCTTGGGCCAATGGGCGGCGTGGTCGCGGCGTATGGCATCGCTCGAGTGCAGGCGTGGGGGCTGCGCGTGCTGCTGTGGGTGCTCGTGGCCGGCATCGCCTTCGCGCCCAACGTACGCACGTTCCAGAAGACGTACGCGTCGTTCAATGAGACCGAGCCGAGCGCGGACGAGCGGCTGCGCAACGCGCTGTTCACGACGCCTGACCTCGGGACAGTCGCGACGCGCAGCGAGATCGTCGATGAGTGGCATGCACTGGCGGCCGAGGTCGACAAGATCCCGAGCGACAAGCTGATCATCCTCGACGTCGCGAACCCGGGTGGGCCGCTGCTGCTGTACGTGCAGCACATCGAGCGCTTCATCACCTCGACGGATAGTGGCTTCGATCAAGACGTGCTGCCGGAGCCGTGGGTCCACGCGGACTACATCCTGGCGCCCGAGCCGATCTACGACGTGAAAACTCGATCGACGGTGCTGTCGCAGTACCCCGGACTGTGGGAAGGCCAGCGCACCTGGGCCGAGGTGGTCACCGAAGTGCCGGGCGTCCACAAGTGGCGCATCCTGCGATTGATCCCCGGTACCAAGGGTCTTACGCCGCAGGGACAGCAGCCGGGCTTGCGAGGCCTGCTCGGATCGCCGACACCTACGCCAAGCGCGATTCCAATCGCGAGCCCGACGGGGATTACCACGGCTACGGCAACAGCAACGACGACCGCGACCTCTACGCCAACTGCGACTCGCTAGTAGCCGCCGGGTGGGACGCCGCTTTCGTCCTGGGTGAAGCCGTAGATCCAGAGCAACGCGAACCAGAGACCCTTCGACGGGCGGTACCCGAGCACGGTCACCACGATGCCGGCGATAGCGATCGTCCAGATCGGGTCGAGGCCGATCGAGCGGATCGGGTGCGTGAACACCTCGATGAAGGTCAGCAGGAACACAAACAGCGCACCAACGCCGTAGCCGACGACGACGGCGCCAATCCACGCGCCACTCTCGACGGCATAGCGGAGGCCGCACTCAGGGCAACGGTCGTGGAGATCGAGCCACGTGCGGAACATCGAGGCGCGCCCGCACGCAGGGCACGTGCCCGGGAAGGCGCCCTTCGCGAGCGCTCCCATCGCCTGACCGCCGGTCAATCCGACTCGCATACGCGCAGCGTGCTCCTTCGGGATCATGAGCGCCACTGCATTACCTAGAAGGCCGAAGTGTTAGCCAATTGCGAGGTCGTGGCACCTCCGACTGACCGGCACGTCCCGTCTGCTCACGCATCCTCTATCGGGAACCGGAGGGGCAATGCGCGCGTTTGGCGATCTACGAAATACACATCGCAGGACAGCCCTCGCGCTGCCGGCGCAAGTCGTTGTGTTCGCGCTGGTCGGCGTGGGGAACGCGCTGGTCGATGCCGCGGTGTTCACGGTGCTGGTGCGAGCGCTCGGACTGAGCGGCGGGCTGCCGATGATGGCTGCGTCGACGATCGGCTTCGGCGCTGGCGCACTGCACTCATACCTGTGGAACTCGCGCGTGACGTTCCGTGGCGAGGCGCGCCGTGGCGCACTCGCGAGATTCGTCGTGGTAACGATGCTCGCGGCAGCAGCCTCGGCGCTGGCGTTTGCCACGGTGCATATGTACTGGCCCACGCACGACACGCAGTTGGTGGCCGCGAAGGTCACGGCGATGATCGCCGGCGCCGTAGCGAACTTCGCGCTGATGCGCGGCTGGGCCTTCGCGCCGCGCGCCGCTTCGAAGCCGACGGACTCGAGGCGCGTCGCGCGCACGCGACGCGTGCATCCACTGCTGGTCGTACTGACGATCGCGCTTGTGATCCGGCTGCCGTTTCTCGCGGTGCCGGGGTTCTCATGGGACATCTCGCTATTCAGCCAGTGGGCGAACACCGCGGTCGAGCACGGACTCGCCAATGCGATGCTGCGGCCCGACATGGATTACGTCGGCTACAACTACGTGCTGCTGGTACTCGGCACGCTGTATGTCGAGGCGACACACGTCACCGACCTCGCCGCGAGCTGGGGATTCGGCCAGGCGCTGAAGGTCGTGCCGTTGATCGGTGACCTCGGCGTGGCAGCGCTGCTCTATCTCGCCGGCCAGCGTTGGGGTGAGGTCGTGACGGAGCCGCGCTGGCTCCCACGCATCCCCGGACTCTCGAGTCTCACGTCGGGCGAGCGACTGGGCGTGGCAGCGGCGGCGCTGTTCGCACTGAACCCGGCGACGCTCTACGACTCGGCGTACTGGGGGCAGGTCGACTCGGTGATCACGCTCGCAATGCTCGGGGCGGTGCTGCTGATGGTGGCGCGCCGACCGGGCTGGGCGGGTGTGGTGCTCGCCGCTGGATTCCTTGTGAAGCCACAGCCCGTGCTGCTGGTCCCGCTCATGGCGTGGGGTGTGCTGTCGCTGAGCGGAATCAGCGGGGCGGTGCGAGGCGCGCTCGGCGCACTCGTGATGCTGGCCGCGGGGCTCGCCTACTTCTGGTTCGCGGGCATCGGCGACCACATCGTGGATATCTATCGGCACCTGTTCCAGACCGGCGACCAGGTCTCAGTCAGCGCGTGGAACATGTGGTGGATCGCCTACCGGAACCGCGGCAACGTCGCGCCGTGGGACGTGGTGTTCGAGCTCGGCTCGATGGGTGTCACGATCGGGCAGCTCTCGCAGCTACTGCTGGCCGGCGCCGTGGGACTCTCGTTAGCCTCGGTCGGCCCGAAGCCAACGATGCACCGCGTGCTGCTGTCGGCGGCCTTCCTGACGTTCGCGTTCTTCATGCTCACGATGAAGATGCACGAGCGATACCTGTTCCCCGCCCTCGCACTACTGGCGCCCGTGGCCATCCTCGATCGTCGGTGGGCAGTGCTTTATGTCGCTCTGTCGGTGACGTTCCTGCTCAATCTGTACTCGATCTATCCGGTGCCGCCTCCGGCGGTGGTCGGCAACATCCACTACATCGCGGCGCCAGCGGACATCTGGCTCTCGGCGCTGAACTGTGGCCTGTTCCTCGCGTTCGCGATGGCACTCGTCGCGGCGGTGCCGGCCGCATGGAGCGGGTTCCGGCTCCAGCGATCGGAACCGCGACTCGAACGTCGGCTCGGGTTGGGGGACTCGTAGCGGAGCGGCGGTACTGGCCGTCCGATCCCACGCTGCTTGCGGCGCTATACTGCCCCGGCAAACCAGCGTGGGATTAGGAGTCGGCATGACCTCGACGCTCCCGAGTCGGGTTCTCGGTACTAGCCCCGTTCGACCGGACGGTGCTGACAAGGTGACGGGGCGTGCCAACTACGGCGCGGACGTGCACCTGCCTCGAATGTTGCACGCGCGGCTCAAGAAGAGCCCCTACGCGCACGCGATCATTAAGAAGATCGACGTCTCGAAGGCCCTGGCACTGCCGGGCGTCGAGGCGGTTGTCACGGCCCAGGACTTCCTGGACGTGAACAACATGGACGGCGCTGCACCGCGCAAGTTCCTGATCGGGAACTTCATCGCGGTCGACAAGGTGCTGTACTACGGCCACCCCGTTGCGGCCGTGGCCGCGACCAGCCCGCACATCGCCGAGGACGCCCTCGACCTGATCGAGGTTGAGTACGAGGTGCTGCCGCCGGTCATGACCGCCGAGCAGGCAATGTCGCCGGACTCCGCCATCCTGCACCCCGGCATGCGCACGGCTGAGCCGATGGGCATGACCAGCGAGTACGGCGACCGCGACTCCAACGTCGCGTCGCACCTGCAGGTCGCCACCGGTGACGACATCGACGCCGCGTTCGCGGCTGCCGAGATCGTCGTCGAGAACGAGTTCCACACCTCAACCGCGCACCAGGGCTACATCGAGCCCCACACGGCGACGGCGGCCTGGAACTCTGACGGCAGCCTCGTGATCTACAGCTCGTCGCAGGGCTCGTTCCAGATCGTGCGCGACCCGCTCGCGACGATCCTGAAGATGCCCGCCTCGCGCATCCGTGCGATCCCGATGGAGATCGGCGGCGGCTTCGGTGGCAAGAACCGGCTCTATTGCGAGCCGCTGGCCGCGATGCTGGCGAAGAAGGCCGACAAGCCGGTCAAGTTGAGCATGACCCGCGAGGAAGTGATCGAGGCCTCCGGCCCGACCTCCGGCGCGTGGATTCGTGCCAAGCTCGGCGCGACGAAGGACGGCACGTTCACCGCGTTCCAGATGTGGATCGCGTACGAGGCCGGTGGCTTCCCGGGCTCCTCGGTCGGCGGCGGTCTGAACACCTCGCTCGGCCAGTACAGCATCCCGAACGTGAAGATGGACGGATACGACGTCGTCGTGAACCGCCCGCGCAACGCGGCCTACCGCGCTCCGGGTGTGCCGGCGCCGAACTACGCCATTGAGTCGCTGGTCGACATGATGGCGGAGCGCCTAGACGTCGACCCGATCGACATCCGCATCCAGAACTCGTCGGCTGAGGGCTCGCGCCGTCCGAACGGGGTCATCATTGGCCCCAACGGCAACCGCGAGGTGATGCAGGCGATCAAGAACTCGGCGCACTACCGCTCCGAGCTCACCGGCAAGAACCGCGGTCGTGGCGTTGCCATCGGCTTCTGGAACGCCGGCGCCGGCGCTCACAGCATGAACGCCACCGTGAACCTCGATGGCACGATCACGCTGAACACCGGCGCGGTCGACATCGGCGGCCTGCGCGCGACCGAGGCG
Organism: Chloroflexota bacterium; assembly: GCA_037133575.1. Lineage (GTDB taxonomy): Bacteria > Chloroflexota > Dehalococcoidia > UBA2979 > UBA2979 > RH-chloro-G1. The sequence goes on along the minus strand of JBAXNX010000049.1, from coordinate 2,266 downwards.
ATGACCTTCGCCGAAGTGCTCGGCATTCCGTACGAGGCGACCAACCCGCGCATCGTGGACACCGACTCGATCGGCTGGACCACGCTGACGGCAGGCAGCGGCACTGGCGCGGGCATCTCGGCCAGTGCATTCCTCGTCGCCGGCCAGATCAAGCAGCGCGTTGTTGAGCGCGCCGCGAAGATCTGGGAAGTCGACGCCTCGACGGTCACGTATGACGTCGAGACTGCCTCGATGACCGGCCCGGCCGACGCCGAGGGCAAGCCTCGGACGATGACCTTCCAGCAGCTGGCTGCTCAGCAGGCCGGCACCGGTGGGTACATCAGCGGCCACGTCGACAACAGCGGCGCTCAGGGTGGGCCGACCTATGCCGGCAACATCGTGGACGTCGAAGTCGACGAGGAGACCGGCAAGGTCACCGTGCTCCGTTTCACCGTGGTGCAGGACGCCGGCAAGGCGCTCCACCTCGGCTACGTGGAGGGCCAGCTGCAGGGCGGTGCTGCTCAGGGCATCGGCATGGCACTGACCGAGGAGTACTACTACGACGACGCCGGGGTGCTGCGGAACTCGAGCCTACTCGACTACCGCATCCCGACTGCGCTCGACGTGCCGATGATCGAGACGATCGTCGTCGAGGTCCCGAACCCTGGTCACCCGCTGGGTGTTCGCGGCGTGGGCGAGTGCGCAATCGTCGTACCGATGGCGGCCGTGGCGAACGCGGTGGCAAACGCGGTTGGGCTGCGCCCGACCTCGATGCCGGTGTCGCCGCGCAAGCTGATCGAAATGATCATGGACCGGGACGGCATCACGGACTAAGTCCGTCGAAGTCCTCGGACTGCGAATCGCGAAGGGCGGGCCAGTTGGCCCGCCCTTCGTTTTGTCGGGCGCTTTGCCGCCTCGTTATGTGCTCGATGCAGTCGGTCTTGAACCTCGGATTTCGGCTTAGAGTCGGGCGTGCAGACCCTGCGATTCGTGATAGAGTGGCGCTCGCTCGGCGGGGGACTTGCCACCGGCGGTGCCGTCACGCGCGACGTCTCAGACGCGTGTAGTGGATTCGAGAGAGGAATACGCATGCCTGTGCAGTGGCCAGAGGGAAAGCGCCCGGTATTCGTGGGCGCCGGTTGGACGATGATCCGTCGCTATATGCCGCGCACCAAGGCGAGCAACGCCAAGGAAGCCGCGTCGATGGCGATCGCGGACGCCGGTCTGAAGGTCTCCGACATCGACGGCATCTTCATCTGGGCGAACCCGAACTGGGGCAACGTCCAAGGCCCGACGGTGTGGCTCGACATTGCCCAGATGATGCAGGTCATGCCCTGGGAGAACATCAAGTTCTGGCTGCAGCCGGAGGCCGTGGCCGCCGGTTCGTGCTCGGGCATCCAGTGCGCGGCACTGGCGCTCGGCGCCGGCGCTGTGAACTACGCACTCGTCATCCGCACGGGTCACCACCCGGCCGGTGTGCGCTACCGCCAGATCTCGACGAACCGCGCTCCAGGCAACTCGGCGTTCAGCACGCCGTACGGCCACGGTGTCGGTGGCTCCGGCCAGTCCGTCACGTACCAGCGCTACCTCGCCAAGTACGGCGCGAAGCGCGAGGAGATGTGGGGCTACATCGGCACCGCTCACCGCAACGGCCAGGACACTCCGCAGTCTGTGTGGCGTGGCCGTCTGATCACCGAAGAGGACTACCTCAACGCTCGGTTGATCGCGTACCCGATGAACATCTTCGACAACGACATGCCGTGTGACGGTGTGCTGGCAGTCGTGATGACGACCGAGGACCGCGCGAAGAACACGCCGCACCCCGGTGGGTACATCGCGGGCATGGCCGCCATCCCGACGCACCGCAACCAGACCGGCATCACCGAGCCGCTCGAGGGCCTCGAGGAGACGAACGCGTGGCAGGCGAAGAACCTGTACGCGAGCGCCGGTCTCAACCCGACCGACGTCACGGTGAAGCACGTCTACGACGGCTTCTCGCCGATGGTGTGGATGTGGATCGAGGCGTTCGGCTTCGCTCCCAAGGGCGAGGCTCACGCGTGGGCGCAGCCTGAGACCATCGGTCGCGGTGGCCCGCACCCGTTGAACACCTCGGGTGGCAACCTCGGCTCCGGTCGTGTGCACGGCTTCGGCCACGTCCTTGAGACTGCGATGCAGCTCATGGGCACCGCCGGCGTCCGCCAGATCCCGAACAACGAGGTCGCCCTCTGCGAGACCGGCCCCTTCGGCTCGGCCTCCAGCTTCATGGCGACGCGCGACTAGTCTGTTC
>JBAXNX010000048.1:0-8568 GCA_037133575.1 Chloroflexota bacterium | reverse complement strand
CCGAGCACTTCGGCGATGTTCTTGCCGCGGAACGGGATCTCGAGCGCCTCACGGTTGTAGCGATTGCCGTGGCATACCTCGCACGGCACGGTGACGTCGGGCAGGAACTGCATCTCGATGTTGATGTAGCCGTCGCCAGTACACGCCTCGCAGCGTCCGCCCTTCACGTTGAAGGAGAAGCGGCCGGGGCCGTAGCCGCGCGCGCGTGACTCGGGAACCTGTGCGAAGAGGTCTCGGATCTGTGTGAACAAGCCGGTGTAGGTCGCGGGGTTCGAGCGTGGGGTGCGGCCGATCGCCGACTGGTCGATGCGCACGACCTTGTCGACGTGCTGCAGGCCCTCGACGCCGTCGTGCTGGCCGGGGCGCTCGCGCGCGCCGTTGAGGTCCATCGCCAGGCGCTTCGAGAGGATGCCGTTGACGAGCGAGGACTTACCGGAGCCGCTAACGCCGGTGACACCGATGAAGGTGCCGAGCGGGAAGCGAACGTCGACGTTCTTGAGGTTGTTCTCGCGCGCGCCGTGCACGAACAGCGACTCGCCGTTACCTGCTCGACGCGCGGCGGGGACAGCGATCTTGCGGCGACCGCTGAGGTAGGCGCCGGTGATGGAGGTCTTGTTCTTCATAACCTGTGCGGGCGTACCGGTCGCGATGACTTCGCCGCCGTGCTCGCCGGCGCCGGGGCCGAGGTCGATGAGGTAGTCGGCGGTGCGCATGATCGCCTCGTCGTGCTCGACCACGAGCACGGTGTTGCCGAGGTCACGCAAGTGCTCGAGCGTGCGGATCAGGCGCTCGTTGTCGACGGGGTGGAGGCCGACGCTCGGCTCATCGCAAACGTAGAGCACGCCCATCAGCGCCGAGCCGATCTGCGTGGCGAGACGGATGCGCTGGCCCTCGCCGCCGGAGAGCGTCGCGGATGCTCGATCCAGCGTGAGGTAGTCGAGGCCGACGTCACGCAGGAAGTTCAGGCGGCCAACGATCTCCTGCAGGATCTGGCGCGAGATGGCCTGGTCACGCGCATCGAGTGGGGTGTCGGCTTCGCGCAGGTGCTCGGTCCATTGCTGTGCAACGAGCACCGAGGAGCGCGCGACATCGACGATCGACTTGTCGGCGACGGTGACGGCGAGCATCTCGGGCTTGAGGCGCGCACCGGAGCACTGCGGGCAGGGGACGGCCACCATGTAGCGCTCGATGTCGCTGCGCACCCACTCGGAGTCGGTCTCCTTGTAGCGGCGCTGGAGGTTGGTGAGCACGCCCTCCCACGACACGTCGAAGTCGCGCACGCGGCCGCGCTTGGTCTGGTACTGCACCTGGATGGTCTCGCCATCGGTGCCGTGCATGAGCGCGTGCCACTGGCGCTCCTCGAGATCCTCGAGGGGGGTGTCCATCGTGAAGTCGAAGGCGTCAGCGAGTGCGGCGAGCCGACGCTTGTGCCACGTCAGCGCGGTGCTGATGCGCTGGTAGGGCACGATCGCGCCCTGGTCGATGCTGAGCTTGCGGTTGGGCACGACGAGGTCGGGGTCGAGCTCCATCTGCACGCCGAGGCCGGTGCATGCGGGGCACGCGCCGTGCGGCGAGTTGAAGGAGAAGTTGCGCGGCTCGATCTCAGGGACTGAGTAGGGCGGGTGCGACTGGTTCGGGCACGCGAAGCGCTCGCTGTACGTGACCTCCTCGAGGCCCTCGGGTGCGAAGAGCAGCGCGCCCTCACCGAGCTTCAGCGCTTGCTCGACGGACTCGGAGACGCGCTGGCGCGCACCGTTGTAGTCCTCGTCGTCAGGGCCGGGGATGACCAGACGGTCGACGACGACGTCGAGGTCGTGCCACTTGTTGCGCTCGAGCGCGGGCGTCTGCTCCATCTCGATCACGTTGCCGTCGACACGCATGCGGATGAAGCCGGCGCGACGTACGGACTCGAACACCTCGCGATGCTCGCCGCGCTTGTGGCGCATGAGGGGCGCGAGCAGCAGCGCGCGCGTGCCGGCGGGGTGCGCCAGCACAGAGTCGACGATCTGCTGCACGGTCTGGCGACGGATCACCTGGCCGCAGTGGATGCAATGGGGCACGCCGACGCGCGCGAAGAGCAGGCGCAGGTAGTCGTAGATCTCGGTGACGGTCGCGACGGTCGAGCGCGGGTTCTTCGACACGCCCTTCTGGTCGATCGAGATGGCCGGGGAGAGGCCCTCGATGTGATCGACGTCGGGCTTCTCCATGAGGCCGAGGAACTGGCGCGCATAGGCGGAGAGCGATTCGACATAACGTCGCTGGCCCTCGGCGTAGATGGTGTCGAAGGCGAGCGAGGACTTACCGGAGCCAGACAGGCCGGTGATGACGACGAGCTTGTCGCGCGGGATGGAGACGGAGATGTTCTTGAGGTTGTGCTCGCGCGCGCCGGTCACAACGATCTGGTCCTGGGGCACGGACACCTCACACAACGCGGCCGGGGGCCGTTTTTGGCTCGGGGAGAGACGAACGAGAACAATTGTACTGCTCGGCATTGGGCGGTCTCAACCACACTTGTAGCTTTGGCCGCAGTGAATTACACCCGGCGCATGCGTGTGCTTGTTGCCAGCAGCGATGCCGAGTTCGGAGCGCTGCTCGCGCGTGAGGTGCGGGAGGCCGACGTGACGAGCGTGGCCCGCCTGACCGCGTCGATACGGTCCACTCAGCCTGACGTGGTGGTACTCGATGCGGGGGACGCGCAGGCGACGCGGGTCGCACTCGAACGTGCGCGCGGGGCGGCCGAGCGTGAGGCGCTACCGGCCGTGCTGATCGTGTCTGCGAATTCGCTGTGGCTGCGGGGTGCGCTGCCGGTGGAGCTGCTGCCGTGCGAGGTGCTCGCGCGCGATGAGGCGAGCTCGAAGCTCGCGAGTGCGGTCGCGCGAATGGCCGGCGTCGAAGCGCCAGACAAGCGTGACGCGGACGGTGTGCTGTGGGTGCGCGATCGTCGCGCGCTGGCTGGGCCGCGCGGGACGGTGCAGCTCACGGCCTCGGAGACGCTCGTGTTCGACGCGGTGTATTCGGCGCACGGGGTCGTGGTGTCGCCGGCGCAGATCGCACTCGCGCTGTGGGGGCAGGCCGTCGCGGACATGCTCAACAAAGCAGCGATCCGGTCGCATGTGTACTCGCTGCGCCGCAAGTTGCGGGCCGCGGGGATTGCCGACGGGATCTTGGTGTCGGTGGCGGGCGCGGGCTACCGCTTCAGGCGCGGTGAGGCGTAGCTACTCGTCGTCGCGCTTCGGGCCGAGGTCGATGCCGGGGAAGCCACCGGGCGGTACGTCGCCTCCCATGTCCTCCATGTGCTTGCGCAGCTGCTCCTCGAGCTCGCGGAGCTGGTCTTCGGTGACGCCCATTTGCATCATCGTGTCGCGGACGAGGCGCTGCACCTCTTCGCCGTCGCCGCGCATGAGCGCCTCGGCGACCTCGAGCTGTGACTCGACGGCGCGGAAGCCGTCGCGGCGCGGCGCGATGTCCTCCATCGCAAGGATGGTGGCCATGAGGCGAGTGAAGAGCGTGCAAGTGCGCGCGATACGGACGCGATCGTTAGGGTCTTCGGGGAAGGTGCCGGTAACGGTGACCTGAAGTCCGGTGCGACTGTCCGTCGCTATGTACTGATCGGGCACGGCATACCTCGCTCCCAGTAGGGATTTCTCGCGGGGATCGTACCGCCGCGCTGTGTTGTGGGTATGAACGCTGGTTGACGCCTCGACGTGTGGCACCGTTCAATCGCTGTGGAGCGCGGCGGTAGCTCAGTTGGTAGAGCGGCTGCCTTCCAAGCAGCAGGTCGCCGGTTCGAGACCGGTCCGCCGCTCCAGGCACGCCAGCGTGCCTTCCTCGTGTTTCTGGTCAGTTGCTTCCTGACATTTTTGCGAGCGCGTGAGCATGCGAGAGCCGCGTCGCTACGAGAGACTCGTGCTAGCCTCGGGGATGAGGTGCACGGGATGGGGCTCTCGCGCGTCGGGTTACGCATGCGGTTGGTGGCTTCGATTGCCGTGATGCTCGCGGCGATTGGTGTCGTCATGTACTTCAACCTCGAAGATCAACGACGACGGATGGCCGAGGACGCGCAGGCCGGGCTGTTCGATGACGCGCGGCTCGTCGCGGCGGCACATGACCAGGTACTCGCGTCCGTCGATGGCCTTCTCGATAGCCTGGTCGCTGACCCGCAGCTTCGTGACTTCAATGCGCCGGCATGCAACGAGGCTGCTGCGCGCGTGATCCGAGCGAATCCGGCGTACAGCAATGTGGCTGTATCAGGCCTCGACGGCGTCGTGCACTGCTCGGCGACGCCGGGTGGGGTGAACTCGCAGGTCGGCGACCGTCCGTATTACCAGGACGCTGTGGCGAAGAAGTCGGTCACGACGAGCGGTTACCTGTTCGGGCGCATCTCCAAACGTCCGGTCGACGTATTCGCGCAGCCGATCCTCGCTCCTGGCGGGGCTGTGCTCGGGGTGGTCGAGGCGTCGGTCGATATCACCTGGATCGAGAACGTTGTGCGCGGGCAGAAGCTCGAGAGCGACGTGCAAACGACGGTGATCGGGCCCGACGGACTGGTGCTCTTCCGGGTGCCAGCCGACAACCTCAAGCCCGGAGCCACGGTAGCCGGCCAGGCATGGGCTGACCTCGTTCTCGGCCAGACGGAGCCGCGGACCGGAGAAGTGCAGGAACCAGACAAGCCCCTCGCGCTGAGCGCGGCGATCCCCCTGGCGAAGGTCTCCGGAGTGGCTCCGGGGCACGTGCTGGTGACGATCCCGAAGTCCGTCGCACTCGCCGCAGCGGAGGCGACGTTCCAGCGCAACCTCGTGGCAGTCGGTGTGGTGGGTGTGCTGAGCCTGGCGTGGGCGTGGGTGATGAGCACGTTCAGCGTGCACAAGCCAATCGCCGCGCTGGTGAGCACGACGCGCGAGTACGCGGCGGGACGGCTCGATACGCGGGCGGAGGTTACGGCGCTGTCGAGCTCCGAGGTGCGCGACCTGTCCTCGGCGTTCTCGACGATGGCGGAGACGATCGATGCAAACCAGGCAGAGCTGCGCCGCCATGCCACGACGGATGACCTGACGGGACTCCCGAATCGCCGCGAGTTCGCGCGCCTGCTCGACGCCGAGTTGCGCAGCGGCAGTGGCGAGCTCGAGGTACTGATGGTGGTGCTGCATGACTTCAGCGCCGTGTACGCGACATTCGGATTCGAGCGTGGCGACGAGCTGATCCTGCAGGTAGCTCGGCGAGTCGCGGACATCCTCGATGACGATGGACTGATCGGGCGCACGGGCGGTGACGAGTTCGCGATCGCGGTTCCGGCGCATACGGTCGACGCGATTGGCGCGCTCGAGGCGGTGTTCGCGCTGCCGTTCACGCTGGACGATGAGCCTGTTCACCTGACCGCGCGTGTGGGACGCAGCGTCTCGCCGGGCGATGGGACGTACTCGATGACACTCGTGCGGCGGGCGGTGCTTGCCCTGCGCCGCGCGAAGCAGGGGCCGCGCGCGTTCGCCTCGTACGACGCGGTATTGGACGAGCCGCGCGCCGAGCACCTGCGCACACTGGCGGTGCTCCGAAGCGCGCTCGAACGCAACGAGCTGGATGTGTACTACCAGCCGAAGGTGGAGCTGGCGACCGGAACGATCATGGGCGCCGAGGCGCTGATTCGTTGGCGGCGTGCGGACGGCTCATTCGTACCGCCGAGCGAATTCATCCCGCTCGCCGAGCAGTCCGGGCTGATCAGCGACATCACAATGTGGGTAATCGAGACAGCGGCGCGACAGGCGCGCGCGTGGCTCGATGCCGGGGTGGTGCTCGAGATTGGCGTGAATGTGTCCGCAGCGGACTTCGAGGACGCGCGCATTGCGACGATGCTGCGGGGGCTGCTCGGACGCCTCGGGCTGGGGGCTCACGCGATTGACCTCGAGATCACCGAGACGTCGCTGATGGCCGATCCGGATGCGGCGGCGGCGACGTGCGAGGAGATGCGCACGCTGGGCTACTCGATCGCGATCGATGACTTTGGTGCGGGGTACTCGCCGCTGATCTACCTGCACCGGCTACCGATCTCGATGATCAAGATCGACCAGAGCTTCACGCGGGACCTGATGACGAATCAGCGGTCTCGAGACATTGTGGCGAACACGGTGAGCCTGACGCAGCGCTTCGGCATCGGCTCGGTGGCCGAGGGTGTGGAGACGGCGGAGGTAGCTCTGGCGCTCCAGGAACTCGGTTGCACGATCGGACAGGGCTACTACTTCGCGCGGCCGCTGCCGGCGGCGGAGTTCGGGGAGTGGCTGGTCGGGAACCCACTCGGGCTGCGGGCGCGTCAGCTGTCCTAGCGGCGGCAGGCGACCGCTACGCTGTTTGCATGCCTCGAATGCCCCGTGCGCTGGAAGAGTTCGTCGCGGCCCTGGTAGGGACGACGTGCCTCGGCGTGGTGGTGGCGGTGGCGTACTGGCTGATCACAGGGCTGTCACCGTGGCCGGGGTTGGTGCTGGGTGAGGTCATCGGGTTCGGGTGGGGCGCCGCTCTGCTGGCGATGAGCGCGCCGCGGTCTCGGGACTGACATTCGCGCGACTGAGAATCGGTCGCGATGTTGCAATTCCGTATATGGGCCTTCCCCGATCCTGCGGAAGTTCGCCTAGTGTGCCGATACCTCCTGTAATGAATGCCGCCTCATTCGAGTTACCCGCGCTTCCGATGCCTCGGATGCGAGCTCTCGCGCTGCTCAACGACGATAACAGCGGGCTCCGCGACGTCTCCGAGGTCGTCGAAGGGGACCCTGCGTTGACGGCAGCGGTGCTCCGCGCCGCGAACTCCGCAATCTCCGCACCGCGATCACGGATTCGCTCCGCGAGTCAGTCGATCGTGCGCATCGGGCTGGGCGCGACACGACGGATCGTCCTGGGAGCGGTGGTTGGGAACGCCTTCGAGCACCTCGAACGTGCTGACCTGAACGTCGATGTGCTGTGGCGGCACCTGATCGCCACGGCGCTGATCGCGGACACGGTCGGCAAGGCCGGACATGGCACGACTGACGCGTTCACCTCGGGACTGCTGCACGACATCGGTCGGCTCGCGATGGCGAGTCGTGATCCCAACCGCTACGCGCGCATCGTCAGCCTCGCGCGGCGCGGGGTGCCAGTGGTGCAGGCCGAGCACCTGATGTTCGGCGCCGACCATCTGCAGATTGGCGTCGAGCTGGCTCGAGAGTGGCGGATTCCCCTCGAGATCACCGAGGCGATTGGGACGCATCACGACGCGGACACGCCAACGGCACTGTGCGTGGCGGTGGCGGAGGGCCGGCGCATTGCGGAGCACCTCGGGATCGGCGATGGGGTGCTGGGCGCGACCGAGGAGCCGGCCGTGTCCGGATCGCCCGAGGACCGCATCCTGCGCGAGATGCGCGGCGCGAAGGCACTGATGTCGCGCATCGAGTGGTACCGCGAGGCGATCCAGCAGTTCTAGGCCTGCCGTGAGGAACACCGTCGGCTCAGCCGTGGGTGCGCTCACGGTTGAGCCTCGGGCGGTGAGGCGTCCTGTGGGTCTCCGGGCAACATGCCTCGGACTGCTGTGTCGTGGGTTTCCCCATCCGCATCGACCATCGCGTCCGAGCGGAACATCTCGACGACATCGCCGACGTGGGTGTCGTACGCGGTGAGGGTGCCGGCTGGCAGCTCCACGATGCTGTGCACGCCCCGGCTGCGCAGCACCTCGAACGGCGTGAGGGAATTCACGGCGTGCAGGATCATGCCGTTGCGGTCGAGGAAGAGCATGTCGACGGGTAGACGATGCGCGAAGACGCCAGGGCCGCTGAGGAAGCGGATGCCCTCGCCACGGTCGAGCCAGCGTCGACCGACGAGGCTGAACGCTCGCTTCCAACTGGAGCGCACGACATCGAGGCGGCTCGCCAACGCGGCCCCGGTGCGCGCGTTGATGAGCACGTACTCGGGTGCGGTCGACGCAGTCACAAACGGGCCTGTACGACGTGGCTCGGCGACATCTGCGGCACTCCTCGACGCCCCCGCAGGCGTGGATGGTGACCGAAACGTCGCGCGCAGCCGTCAGCTCTCACGTCTGCCTGCGGCAGAACTTGCGACGCATGTGCGTCGCGTTGCCTTCGGCGGGCCGGCGGCCATGCTCGCTGTCGCGAGGGTAGGTCCGTGCCTTTGCGCCCCCGACTTTCATCGGGTTTGCCGTTTCGGTGCTCGGATTTGCTCGGCGCCTGCGGTCAGACACGGAGCATCCCCTTGCAGGGATCATCGGCAGGTCAGTCGAAGAACTTGAGGGGTGCATCAAGAAATGTTCGAAATTTCTTTTTCGTTGGATCACTGGCGACTGAAACGCCGGATCGGGGTGCCGGGGAGGCGGCGTTATACTCGCCGCCGGATGCGCGGGTGAGCGTTCGGGGAGGCCCTCGATGGTCATGAACTACGAGCCGATCGTGAAGGACGTGGCGTCGCTTTCGGTCGCGCCGAACATGCCCGACTACGAGGCGATGTGCCGCGACTGGTCGTGGGACGCGGTGCGGGCGGAGCTCGACCGACCGAACGGGCTGGTGAACCAGGCGCACGAGTGCATCGACCGGCACGC
>JBAXNX010000047.1:0-8790 GCA_037133575.1 Chloroflexota bacterium | reverse complement strand
GGCGTGACGCGCGAGGCAGTCACGCTGCCCGCACTCGGCGCAGTCTTCCGAGGTGTGAGGCGTGCCCAGGTCGCTTCGCCAGCAAGGCACAGCTCGTCGAGCCATGAGGGCGTGTAATCGGCGACGCGGCTCGCGAGGAGTTCCGGCTCCCACGCGGACGCGGGCGACTCGAAACCTTGGAGGCGTGCAATGGCGTGCTTGAGCGCGGCACGGCCTCGGAGCTGGCTCGCAGGACTGACGTGATGCCAGCGCAGCAGGAAGCGCATGTAGTCCTGCGCGCTGACGGGGTCGATCTCGCGCTGCAAGCGGTCGAGCGTGTAGCGATGGATGCGCGCGAGCAGGCGGCGGTCACAGAACTGCTCGATGCCCTCGTGCAGGCCGGGGCTGAAGCGGCCACGCAGCACGTAGCCGCCGGCCTCGATCATCGCGAGGCCCCAGATCACGTCCTGCTCGTCGAGGCCGACGCGCGCGGCGAGCTCAGCAGCGGTGATGGGGCCGAGCACTTCGCTCTGGCCACTCAGCAGCTTGGAGCGTGCGTCCTCGCGTTCCTCGATGGTGATGCGCGCGGCCTCGGGCACCACGAGTTCGGGAATGGCCACGTCGCGCTGCAGCAGCGCGATCGGCTGGCGCATCTCGGCGGCGAACCAGAAGCGCTCGGCGTTGCGAACGAACGAGGCCGCGCGACCGGCGGCTTCGAGCACGTCAAACCACATGCGCCAGTCAGGCACATCGGACTCGCGCAGCACGAACATGCCCAGCAGGGCGTCGTGCACTTCCTCGACGTCGCGCGGCTGTGGCCAGGCCTCGCCGCGCACGCGGTCGATCGCGTTGGCGTCGAGCTCGGCGAGGTGGCGCTGCTCCTCGGGCAGCGTGCGCCGCAGGCGCACCGCACGCGTGCGGCGTTCCTCGAGCGGCGCGTTGTCGAGGAAGGTGTAGGGCGCGCCGTTCACGATCTCGTGCGCCATCGGTGACGGCTCGACGGTGTCGACGGCATGCAGCTTGATCTCGCCTGCCTCGATACGGTTGAGGATGGTCATCAGGCCATCGATGTCCATCGCCTCCCGCAGGCAGTCCTCGCGGGTCTGGCGAATCAGCGGGTGGTCCGGGAAGGTCAGCGGGCCAGTCAGGTTCTCCTGGCATCCGACCTGCGCCGGGAAGACCGCAGCAAGCAGGTCGTCGGCGCGACGGCGCTGGAGGAATGGCGCGACCTTGCGGCCACCTCGAAAGCGCGGGACCGCGAGCGCACGCGTGGTGTTCCAGCGCCAGCGCGTGCCGAAGAGCGGGATGTAGAGAATCGATTGCTCAACCGCCTCGAGAGCGTTTGAGGCCGAGACGAACTCGAACGCATCTTCGAGCGGGAACGAGTGCTGCGGGCCAAGTGAGAGCAAGATCGCGTCGTCGCCGGCGGCCGCCTGCAACTCGAAGTCAAAGTTCACACAGAAGCGCTTGCGCAGTGCAAGGCCCCACGCCTTATTGATGCGCGAGCCGAACGGCGCGTGTACGACGAGCTGCATGCCGCCGGTCTCATCGAAGAAGCGCTCAAACACCACATCGAGGTCGGACGGGATCACGCCGAGTCCGTCGCGCGTGGCGCGGATGTAGTCCATCACCTGGCGCGAGCCAAGCTCCGGCAACCCGCACTCAGCCTCGAGCATCGCCATAAGCTCGAGGCGATCGCCGTCGAGACCAGCCGCGATGTCGCGGCGCAGGCGGCCGACCTCCTTAGAGAGCTCGATCGTGCGACCGAGCGCTTCGCCCAGCCAGAACGGGATGCTCGGTGGTGCGCCGTGTGCATCCTCGACGCGCACGACGCCTTCCTCGATGCGCTTGATCTGCCACGACGATGAGCCGAGCAGGAAAATGTCGCCGCGCATGCTCTCGATCGCGAAGTCCTCGTTGACGGTGCCGACGAAGGTCTCGTCGGGCTCGAGGATCACGCGATAGTCGCCGGTCTCGGGAATGGTGCCGCCGTTGAGCAGCGCCGTGAGACGTGCGCCGCGGCGACCCTGGACCATGCCGTTGATGCGGTCGTAGTGCAGCTGCGGGAAGCCACGTCCTGCGCCCTCCCCGATGCCGTCCGCGAGCATCTCCACGATCTCATCGAAGCGCTCGCGTGGCAGGTTCGCGTACGGCGCGACTGCGGTGACGAGTGAGTACAGCTCGTCGGTCTGCCACGGCTCGCACGCGCACTCGGCGACGATCTGCTGCGCCAGCACATCGAGTGGCGCGACCGGCTGCACGATGCGGTCGAGGTGGCCTGCCGCCACGGCGCGAATCAGTGCGGCGCACTCGATCAGCTCGTCACGAGACGTCGGGAAAAGGCGCCCGTCGGGCCTCGCACCCACCGCGTGGCCAGAGCGGCCCACGCGCTGGAGGAAGGTCGCAATGGCGCGCGGCGACCCGACCTGGCACACGAGGTCGATTGAGCCGATGTCGATGCCCAGCTCGAGCGATGCGGTCGCCACGAGCGCGCGCAGCTCGCCATCCTTGAGCCGACGTTCGAGGCGGAGACGGCGCTCCTTCGACAGCGATCCGTGATGGCTCGCGACAGCGTCTTCGCCAAGGCGCTCGGACAACTGGTGTGCGATGCGCTCCGACATGCGTCGCGTGTTCACGAAGATCAGCGTCGTGCGATGCTCCTGGATCAGCGCGCAGAGCCGATCGTAGATGTCAGCCCACTGCTCCGCAGGCATCACTGCTTCGAGGTCACTCGGTGGAAGCTCAATGGAAAGCGTGAGGTCGCGCTGGTGGCCCATGTCCACGAGCGCACACGGTCGTGTCTCGCCATCGACGGTGCCAACGAGGAAGCGCGCGATCTCCTCGATCGGACGCTGCGTCGCGGACAGACCGATACGTGCCGGACGCGTAGCTCGAGCGCCCGAGACGACGTGGTCGAGGCGTGCCAGCGTGAGCGCGAGATGGCTGCCGCGCTTGTCTCGTGCGAGCGCGTGGATCTCGTCGACGATGACGGTGCGCACGCCTCGCAAGGTCTCGCGTGCGCGCTCGGCGGTCAGCATCAGGTACAGCGACTCGGGCGTCGTGATCAGGATGTGCGGTGGGCGCTTCACCAGCGCTGCACGCTCCGATGCGGGTGTGTCACCGGTGCGCACGCCGATGCGAATCTCGGGGAAGGTCACGCCTCGCGCTTCCGCGAGGGCGGCGAGCTCTGCGAGCGGTGCCTCGAGGTTGCGCTGGATGTCGTTGCCGAGCGCCTTCAGCGGCGAGATGTACACGACCTCGGTCTCATCGAGCAGCGTGCCCGCCTCGGACTCACGCAGCAGGCGGTCGAGGCTCGCGAGGAAGGCCGCGAAGGTCTTACCGGAACCGGTCGGCGCGGCGATCAGCGTGTCCTCGCCCGCTCGGACGTGTGGCCAGCCGCCCGCCTGCGCGTCGGTGGGCGCGCCGTAGCGCGCCTCGAACCAGTCGCGGATCAGCGGGTGAAAGTCAGCGAGCGCATCGGCCGGGACGGCGGTGGTCACCACAACTCCTCGAACGTATGTGCGGAGATCGAGGCTACCGCGCTGCGAAGGGCCTTACAACTGGCTCAAGGCATGGTGCGTTGCTCGCTAGGTGCGCATCGATATACTCTGCCACCTCAGGCGGAAGTAGCTCAGTGGTAGAGCGCCTCCTTGCCAAGGAGGAGGTCGCGAGTTCGACCCTCGTCTTCCGCTCCAGCCTGACCCTCGTCGCCGAAGTGGCGGAATGGCAGACGCGACGGTCTCAAAAACCGTTGGGGGCAACCCCGTGCGGGTTCGACCCCCGCCTTCGGCACCATTCCCGCAGCGCACCCCTTCCCACTCGGCTCCCCTCGACTTATTGAGCCACGCCGCTCAGTGATATCTCGCGCTGCCGATGATCCGGTGGGCGCTTGTAACGCACCCCGCTGCATGCAGAAACGGGCGGCCACCTGGCCGCCGTTTCGTGTCGCGCGTGGAGCACAGGGGGCGTTATCCAGTCGCGCGTTCTGCTGTGACGGGCGGTGCGGTCGAGGCAGCACGATCGCGCTCGGCGTCCTCGTCGGTCTTCAGCGGGACCTTCAAGGTGAGGATGCCGGGGTTGGTTGCGACGACGAGTCCGATCGTGAGCAAGCCCAAGACCGCCATGATGTGCAGTGAGTTCTGTCCGCCGTAGAGCTGCGCAAGCGTGCCTGCGAGCAACGCGCCAATCGGCACCGTGCCACGGTTGAGCAAGAAGATACTCATCACGCGGCCTCGAATGTTTCGAGGTGCGCTCACCTGTAGCAACGTCTGATCCTGCGTCGTGTACGTCACACTGAACGTGCCAAGGATCGCGCCGAGGATGCAGCTGAGCCATATCCAATGTGACGACGCGAACATGAACACGCCGATGCAGAAGGCGATCGCACCGATCACCACCGTGAGGCCGTACGCATAGTCGCGCTTCATCGAGGCGACGATCAGTGCACCACTCAACGCGCCAACGCCGATACATGAGAGCAGCAAGCCCTGCGTCTGAGCGGTACCGTGCAGCACCGTGAGTGCAATGATTGGCATCATCGCCGTGTATGACATGCCGAAGGTCAGTGGGCCGAGCGCGAGGATCAGCTGCGCGCGGATGTTCTTCTGCTTCGCCACGTAGACGAGACCGCTGGAGATGCTGGCCCAGAACGACTCGCGTCCGCGGTCCGCTCGATCACTGTGCGGCTCAGGCACGACCATCTGGAGCGTCCAGATCGTCGCGATCAGATACATGACGGCCTGCAGGTAGTACGACTTGCTGACGCCGAGGAAGACGATCAGCGCACCGGAGATACCAGGGCCAAGCACGCGCGAGCCGTTGAGTGCGGCCGAGTTGAGCGCGAGTGCGTTCATCAGCTTGTCATTGCCGACGATGTCGCTGACGAGCGTCTGGCGCGCCGGCTGCTGGAACGCTTGTACGGTGCCAGCGAGGAACGCCGTCACGTAGACGTGCCACGGTTGCACGAGGCCCGTGATCACGAGCGTTGCGAGCAGCGCGTTGAGGATCGCGTTTGTGACCTGCGCGATCACGAGCTGGGCCTTGCGGCCGGACCGGTCAGCGAGCGCACCGGCGATGATGCCGAAGAGCAGTAGCGGGAGACCTCGCGCGGCAGTGACCGCGCCGACATCGAAGGCGTTGCCGCCAGTGAGCTGGTACATCAGGTACCCGCGGGTGACCTGGTCCATCCACTGACCCATGCTCGTGCTGACCTGTCCGAGCCAGAGCAAGCGGTAGTCGCGGATGTACAGCGATTCGAGGGTGGACATGCGGCGGAGGGCGTTGAATGCCGTCTGGGGCCTCCTTTTTAGGGCGAGTGCCAGGACGGCCAGAGACTACCTCATTACGTTCACGTACGCGAGAACTTTATGTGGGCTAAACGAAGCCATCCGACGCGTGGTTTGAGTACGTCAGTTGCTCGCTGAAACGAGGCGATGCGAGGATGACTGAGAGTAGGGCGACGGCTTTGCCGGATGGTGTAACGGTAGCACACGGGACTTTGGATCCCTGAGTCCAGGTTCGAATCCTGGTCCGGCAACCAGACTGACGCTCGCCCGCCTTGTGACGGCTGCCATCCTTGTCTGGTAGGGGGTGATGTCGCACAATCTCTGTCGCGCGACGTTCCCCGATAGCTCAATGGTAGAGTGCCCGGCTGTTAACCGGTAGGTTCGAGGTTCGAGTCCTCGTCGGGGAGCCAACGACGCCGCAAAAGGCAGTTCTGGATGCGTGCAACCACCCTTCGCCCTACTCGTCGCATGCGTGTCCCCATCTGGGGACTGCACCTCCTTGCGTTCGCCGCGGTCTGGACCACGTTGCTCTCGAGCCTCGTCACAGCAGTCGACCCGGGCATCGTCGGGATCATGCCGACGCACTCGCACTCCTCGCTGTCTGGCCTCGTCGGCCCGCACACCCATCGCGCCGCCGGTAGCGGCACGACTGCGGCCTGCACCGTCGAGACTTCGGACAGCCACGACGGCAGCGCACCGCTCGCCTGTGGCGTGGATACGACCGCAGGCATCGACGCCCTGCTCATCTCGCCGGGCCCCGTCGGCACGCTCGCCGCTGCGGGCTTCCTCGCCACGTTCGTCGAGCCACCGGCGCGCTTCGCCGGCATCGTCATCGCGCTCCTGACTCCTCCTCCGCGCGGCTAGCTCCTGATCCAACCCTGACGCTGGATCGAGGAGCCCTCAGAAGTTCTTCCATTCAGATCGTGGTCGATTCGAGGGGTGTTATGTCGCTACGGATGCTCGGTGCCGCGATGGCGGTGCTGATGATCGGTCTCGCTGTTGCCGTCCCCGTCCGCGCGCTCGCACATGAGTCGCGGGACGTTGGGAAGTACCAGTTCGTCGTGGGGTTCCTGGTGGAGCCGGCGTACGAAGGCCAGAAGAACGGCCTCGACCTGCGCGTGCGTATCCCCGCAGTGGCGAGCGCTACGAGTACACCCGCAGCTGGCGCCACGGCTACGCCCAGCGCTGCTGTTACAAGCACGCCGACCCCAGTCACCGGACTCGAGAAGACCCTGCAGGTCGAGGTGAGCTTCGTCGGCAACGACAAGAAGGTCACGAAGCCGGTCCGTGCGATCTCGGCGTCGACCGACCCCGGTCACTACACCGCCGATGTCCTGCCGACGCAGCCCGGTCAGTACCGGTTCCGCATTTTCGGCACCATCGACGGCGCGAATGTGAACGAGACGTTCACCTCCGGCGACAAGTTCGGCAACGTCGCGAAGACCGACGACATCAACTTCCCTGACGCGGTGCCGCAGGTGCGGTCCGTGCAGGGCACGGCGACCGATGCGCAGGTCACCGCCGAGGACGCAGCGAAGGCGGCATCGCAGGCGCGGTTGTTCGCTATCGCCGGCATCGCGCTCGGTGTGCTGGGTCTTGGTGCCGGGCTGCGTGCATCGATGATGAAGCGCGCGTAGAGGACTCCCGCGATGCGATCGTTGCGCATCTTCTGGTCGGGACTGCTCGTCGCAGCAGTCGTGCTCGTTGCGTGGGGTGTGGGCGGGGCAATACATGCCTCCGCCCACGCCGCGCTGGTGCGAGCTGACCCCGCGCCGGAGAGCAGTGTCGGTGTGCCGCCAGCGCGGATCACGATCTGGTTCAGCGAGCCGATTGCTCCAGCGCTGAGCAGCATTCAGGTACTCGACGCGAGCGGTGTGCGCCTCGATAGCAACGACTCAGTCGGCGACCCCACTGATGTGACGAAGCTGTCCGTCGGCGTGAAGCCGCTCGCAGCCGGCACGTACACGGTCGCGTGGAACAACGTCTCGACGCTGGATGGGCACCCGCTGATCGGCGCGTACGTGTTCTACGTGGGCGCGAAGCCGAGCGGCGCCGCCGTGCCGGCAGCGACACCCGCCGCGCCCGCGCTACCATCGCCCGAGGATCCGTGGATCCGCTGGATCGCCCTGCTGACGGCGATCGGCGCGACCGGCAGCCTGCTCTTCGAGGTCTCCGTGTTGCGTCCCGCGAGCCGCTCCGTGCAAATGCGCGAGCCGATGCGAGTTGCACTCGCGGCCGCAACGTCGTTGATCGCGCGCCTGCGAGTCATCGCAGTCGTGGCGTTCCTCGTGATGTCCGTCGTGCAGCTCTGGGTGCAATCGAGCGTGGTCGCAGGCAAGGTGCCGTGGACCACGAGCTTCGGTGACGTCGCGAACGTGCTGCAGCTCACGGGTTGGGGCCGCAACTGGTTACTCCGAGTCGCGTTCACGCTCGTCGCCGCCGCGATCCTGTTTGGCGCGCGGCGAATGCGAGCTGGCGCGTCGTCGATCGCGAGCGCACTCGCCGCGGTGGCACTGCTCGGCGCACTCGGCACGTACAGCCTCTCCAGCCACGGCGCCGCGAGCAGCACGCTCGCCTTCCCTGGCGCCGTCACGGACTACGTACACCTCGCAGCGGCTGCGCTGTGGGTCGGCGGTCTGCTCGCGCTGCTGCCAACGCTTCTGGTGCTCGCGCGCGCAGTGCCTGCCGGCGATCGACGCCCACTCGTGGCGCTGATCGCGGAGCGCTTCACAACGATTGCCTCATTGGGCCTCGGCGTGCTGGTGCTGACGGGCGCGTGGGCGTCCTGGCTCGAGGTGACGAGCTTCCAGGCGTTCCTCACGCCGTATGGCGTCACGCTGCTGATCAAGATCGCGCTGGTCGCCGTACTGGCACTGCTCGGCGCAGCCAACCTGCTCTGGGTGCGGCCGATGTTGGCGCGCGCCGAGCGTGCGGTGACCGCGACGCGCTGGCTCGAGCGCGTTGTGCTCGGTGAGGTCGTGCTTGCGGTGCTCGTGCTGCTGTCTGTCGGCTTCCTCACGAGCTTCGAGCCCGCACGCCAGGTCGCGGAGCGTGCGAACGGTGGCGGTGTCCACTTCAGCCAGACGGACAACGGGACGAAGGCGGACGTCGCAGTGCAGCCCGGCGTGACTGGCACCAACCGCATCGTCGTGACGCTGCATGACCGCCGCGGCCAGCCGATCACCAACGCAACGCTCGTCGGGGTGCGCGTGCGCTACGTCGACGTTGACCTCGGCACGAACGAGTTGAACGCCACGCTGACTCCAGACGGGACGTACGAGGTGCCTGCCGTGGCGGTGAGCATCGCCGGCACGTGGGAGGTGCAGCTGACCATCACGCGCCCGGATGCTGGCGACGCCACGATCGCGTCGAGGTTCAAGCTCGGCGCATCGGCGGCTGTGGCTGCCGGTGCACCAGCCGAGCTCGGACGCACGCTGTGGTCATGGCTGGTGCTGCTCGTTGGCATGCTCGCGCTGGTGGTAGCGCCGCGAGCGTGGGCCACGCGTATCGCACGCACTCGAGTGCG